>NZ_KV796400.1:0-46372 GCF_001809185.1 Corynebacterium sp. HMSC072G08 | reverse complement strand
CGACTCATTCACACTTCAACGCACGTAGCGGGTAAGTCGCACCGGCCTGGCTCCTGAGGATGGCGGCCTTCGTTGAAGTTCTAGCGCCCATGACGACGAGGGCGCGCTTCGGCACGTCTTTTCTTGGCCCGACGAATCAGACAGTCGGAAGTGGCCACACTGTGCGGACAAGAAAAACCACTGTCAACCGTCGAAGCTTTTTCGCAACTGGGCCGTAAGCCGCAGAACTAAATGGCCTTTTACCGACACAGTGGCAAAACATAGGGGCGGTGACACAAGGTTCGCTGCGGTGAAGTCGCGGTCGGCAGAGGCTACTCGGGCAGGAAGCTATAGGTATAGAGCACCGGGTTGTGAATGATGAGCTCGTAGTCCTGGCTGTGCGCTTGGGAGGTGAGGGAGTAGACCTCGAGACGGGTTAAAGGCGTGCACGGTGATGAGGAGGGCCACGGCAGTCACCACGAGGGTTGCCGCGACGGCGACGAGGGTGTTGCGTGTGACTGTGCGCATCGGAAGACTTTCTGTTGGGAGAGATGGTCGCGTATAGGCTCATTCTCTATGGCAGAGCATAAGATTTACTCGTTTGCGTTTGGTGACATCTACGACGCCTATGTGGCGAAGGCCGAGCGGAAGGAGCCCACGGAGTCGGAGGTGCGTGAGCTCATCCAGTGGATGACGGGCTACGACGATGACGGCCTTGACGAGGTGCGTGCTGATGGCACGACCATGCGGGAGTGCTTTGAGAAGGCGCCGGCGCTCAACCCTGCCAGGGAACTGGTGACGGGCAGCATCTGCGGCGTGAAGATTCAGGAGTTGGAAAACCCGCTGATGAAACTGATTCGCCAGCTCGACAAGGTCATTGACGAGCTGGCGAAGGGCAAAGCAATGGAAAAGATTAAGCGGTCAAACGCTTAACGGCCTCGCGGATGACCTCGGGGCGCTTGCAGAAGGCGAAGCGCACGAAGTTCTTCCACGGCTCGGGGTTGTCCGTAAAAGGGGACAAAGGGATGGCGGCGACGCCGCGCTCGGCAGGTAGGCGGGTGCAGAATTCGATGGCGTCTTCGTGGACGTCGGCCACCAGGTAATAGGTGCCAGGGGTAGCGAAGACTTCGTATCCCAGCGAGGCCAGGCCTTCAGCGAGGATGTCGCGGCACTCTTCGAGGCCGGTGACCATGTTGGTCTGCCACTGCTGCTCGTGGGTGAGGGCGTGGGCGACGGCGGGCTGGAAGGGCGTCGTGGAGACGAAGGACATGAACTGCTTGGCCTTGATGACGCCGTCGAGTAGCTCCGGAGTCGCGATAGCCCAGCCGGTCTTCCAGCCGGTCGCGTTGAAGGACTTGGCGGCAGACGAGATCTTGATGGTGCGCTCGGCCATGCCCGGCAAGTCGCGCACGGAGGTAAAGGAGCCGTGGAAGACGAGGTCCTCGTAGACTTCATCAGCGAGGATAAGGAGGTCGTGCTCGACGCAGAGCTCGGCAAGGGCGTCGAGTGCGGGGCGGGAGAAGACGGAGCCCGTCGGGTTATGCGGAGAGTTGATGATGATCATCGCCGTCTTGTCCGTCACGGCGGCGCGCACGGCGTCTACGTCGAGGTCCCACGTGCCGACGGTAGGGGTGAGGGGGACGGGGACGCGGGTGGCATCGGCAAGCGCGATGGCCGCGGCGTAGGCGTCGTAGTAGGGCTCGAGGACAATGACCTCTTGGCCGGGCTCGACGAGGCCGAGGACGGTGGCCGTGATGGCCTCCGTGGCGCCGGCGGTGACCACGAGGTGGTCGGTGGGGACGCCGTAGTGGGCGGAGAGGGCATCGAGAAGCTGGGGCACACCGCGCAGGGGCGCGTACTGGTTATGGCCGGTGGCGATCTGCTCCTGGGCGATCTCGAGCATGCGGGCGGGGCCGTCGGTGTCTGGGAAGCCCTGGCCAAGGTTAATTGCGTTGTGCTTGGTGGCGAGGGCGGTCATGGTGGAGAAGACGGTCTCGCCACACTGCTGGAGGCGCTGGACTGTCATTAGAGCACCAATAAATCGAACTTGGTGGCCTTGACGTCCGTGAGGCGCTTGCGGGCGCGGTCGAGGCGGTGCCACTCTTCCTCGGGGATGGAGGTGCGCGCGATCTTGACGATGTCCTGGTCAGGCGTGCCCCAGGCGATGGGCATGGGGGTGATCTGCTGCCAGTGGTCCTGGTCGCTGCTGGCGCGGTGGCCGGAGACGGCGGCGACGGGAATCTTCGTGCCGACGGTGCGGTTCGCCAGGCCCGGGATAGTGGTGACGGTGCGCAGTGCTGCGCCCCAACGCGGTGGGAGGTTCGGGTCGACGTTGGTGTTGACGAGAGCCATGAGGACCATGTCGCGCTCGTTGACCTCGGCGATGACGGCGGGGGCGAGCGGATACGCGTTGTAGAGCTCCTGGGCGGTGCCGACCTTGCGGGAGGCGACGACGCCGACGATGGCCATCATGATGCCGAAGAGCGCTAGGCCGATGCCGATGGTGATGGACCAGATGGCGTCTACGAGGACGTAGACGGCGATGCCGGCGAGGATGAGCACGAGGCCCATGACGAGACCCGAATTGCGTAGACGTACGGAGTCGCGGAGAAGTTCGTTGTTTTTCTTGGCGAACGCCTCGTCGACGTCGAATTTGAAGATCTTCATAGTTCCTCCAAGTCTAGTGCGTCCACGAGCCGGTACGCGTAACCCTGCTCCGCGAGGAAGCGTTGGCGGTGGACGGCGTATTCGGCGTCGAGGGTATCGCGGGTGACCAGCGTGTAGAAATGCGCCTCGCGCCCGTCCGACTTAGGCCGCAGCAGGCGGCCCAGCCGCTGGGCCTCCTCCTGGCGGGAGCCGAAGGTGCCGGAGACCTGGATGGCCAGGGCGGCCTCGGGAAGGTCGATCGAGAAGTTGGCGACCTTGGAGACAACGAGGGTGTGGATCTCGCCGTCGCGGAATTGCTGGAAGAGTTTCTCGCGCTTGGCATTGGAGGTCTTTCCATGAATGACGGGTGCGCCTATGCGCTTTCCGATGCCCTCGAGCTGCTCGAGGTAGCCGCCGATGATGAGGGCTTGCTGGCCTTCGTGCTGCTTGAGCAAGGTTTCGACGACATGGTCCTTGGCTTCGGCGGAAGCGGCGATGCGGTAGCGGTCGCGCGGCTGGGCGGTGGCGTAGAGCATGCGTTCCTCGGGGCCGAGGTCGACGCGAACCTCGACGCAGTCGGCGGTGGCGATAAAGCCCTGCTGTTCGAGCTCCTTCCAAGGCGCGTCGTAGCGCTTGGGGCCGATGAGGGAGAAGACGTCACCCTCGGCGCCGTCCTCGCGGACGAGAGTGGCGGTAAGCCCGAGGCGACGGCGAGACTGGAGATCCGAGGTCATGCGGAACACGGGTGCGGGCAGGAGATGGACCTCGTCGTAGATGATAAGGCCCCAGTCGCGGGAGTCGAAGAGCTCGAGCGCGCGGTATTCGCCCTTCGTCTTGCGGGTGACGACCTGGTAGGTGGCGATGGTGACGGGTTTTATTTCCTTCTTCTCGCCGGAGTATTCGCCGATTTCATTCTCGGTAAGCGTGGTGCGCTTGAGCAGCTCATCGCGCCATTGCCGGCCGGCGACGGTGTTAGTGACGAGGATGAGCGTGGTGGCCTGGGCCTTGGACATGGCGGCCGCGCCCACGACGGTCTTGCCGGCGCCGCAGGGCAGCACGACGACGCCGGAGCCGCCGGCCCAGAAGGAGTCCGCGGCGTACTGCTGGTAGTCACGCAGGTGCCAGTCATCCTCGGTGAGCGCGATGGGGTGGGACTCGCCGTCGACGTAGCCGGCGAGGTCCTCTGCGGGCCAGCCGACCTTGAGCAGCTCCTGCTTGAGGCGGCCGCGCTCTGAGGGCGGGACGGCGATGGTGTTGCCGTCGATGCGCGCGCCGAGCATGCCGCCGACCTTCTTGTGACGTTCGAGCTCGACGAGGATGGCAGGCTCATCGGATTCGAGGATGAGTCCGTGGGCCGGGTGGGCCTGGAGGCGCACGCGGCCGTAGCGCGACATTGTCTCCGCGACGTCGATGAGCAGCGCCTGCGGGACGGGGAAGCGCGAATACGTCTCGAGGACGTCGACGACTTGCTCCGCGTCGAAGCCGGCGGCGCGGGCGTTCCACAGCGCGAGCGGGGTGATGCGGTAGGTATGGATATGCTCCGGGGCGCGCTCGAGCTCGGCGAAGGGGGCCAGGGCTGCGCGGGCGGCATCGGCAAGCTCGTGGTCGACCTCAAGGAGGACGGTCTTATCCGACTGGACGATAAGCGGGCCATTCATTCGGCCCAGTTTAGTCCTTAAGCCGCGCGCTCATAATCCGGTGGAGGGGGAAGCGGACGGGGTGGCCGTCGCGGTCGAGGGCGTCGACCTGGCCGCCGGCGACGGTGAGCGGGGTGACGGTGACCTCGCGCGGGCGGCCGTTGCGGTCCGCGTAGCCCACAACGATGAGTCGGGAGCCGCGGGCGGCTGCCTCGATGAGTCCGATGTCCGGTCCTTCTGGAGTTTGATTGGGCTCGGCGGTGCGGATGGCGGCGACGGCACGCGCGACATCGGGCTCCTCGCGGCGGGGCGCGTGCGCGCGAGGCGTGGGCAGGAGCGCTGGCTCGGGGTGGACAGCGATGGAGGCGCCATGCTCGTCTTCGGCGGCGGGAGCGAAACCGTTGCTTCGTAGCTCTTCGAGGACGATGCCTAAGCGTTGCTGGGAGATGGCGACGGTGGGCGCAAGCAGCCTAAGGGAGTCCACGGCGGCGACGGCTTGGGCGAGCAGGGCCTCGTCCTCGCAGCGGACGTAAGCGAGCGCCGTGCCGGAGCGCAGTGTGCCGTGCCGGCGGGCGACGTCGTCGATGAGGAATTCCACGGCCTGAGGGACCTCGCCGAGGGCATGGGCCTGGAGGAAGTCCTTGATCTCCTGGGCCGTCATACCGGAGTCCATGCCGCGGCGCAGCGACTCGGTGGAGATGCGGTAGACGCTGGCCAGGCCCGGTGACTCGAGATCCGCGAGATTCTCCAGCGTGCGCAGCAGCTCCGTGACGAGCGGGCCCGGGGTGAGCACCGTCATGTCAGCCTGCATGATGAATTGCTCGACGGCCTCGGGCACGGGGCGCTCCTGGACGAGGGCGCCGCGGGCGGTAACGCCCAGCCACTGGGCCTCGGCGTGGAGGCGCTCGATGGTGGCCGGTTGCGTGTGCGCGGCGAAGAGAGGACTGGCAAAGCGGAGGTCTTCCCAGAACTCTTCGAGGTTGAGCGGTTGGCTGCTGTTCCTGTAGACGTCGAGGATTCTCGCCCGGTGGCGCGGCAGATAGTCGTGAGCGGTCTCCTGGTCGAGGCCGCGCTGCGACTCCCACGCGGCCCACGGGGAGGTCTCCCACGCGTCGAGGAGGACCTGGAGGCGGTCGGGGAGTGGGGCGTCGGCCCATTCTTGTGCCGCCTGCGTGGGAGCCAGGAAGTTGCCCTCCGGACCGCCCTTCGGTTCTCCGCGGCCGAGGAGGCGCGCGTGGAAGCCTAGCGCGATGAGTTCCTTGACGTAGTCCGTGTCGAGTTTCCTGGCCAGGTGTGCGAGGGGTCGGACGCCCACCGTCTTGTCCTTGAGCAGCTCGACCGGCTCTTGTCCCAGGATGTCGATGAGACGGCCCATGAGACGCACGACGTCGAGGCCCGCGGCGGCGCCGGCTTCGTTAGTCTTCTGGTCCTGTACCGGCCCACCTTGGCGGCCGGACGGCTCCAGCGGGATGTTGAGCGGCGCTTGGCCTCGGAGCGCGAGGCGCGTGGCCCGCGGCAGGCGGACGGTCCGCGCGTCGACGCGCTGGAGGAGCCCCGCCGCGATAAGCCGGGGGATGGGGCGCGCCGGGTCCGCGTCTGGGGCAGCGTCGCGCGTGGTGCCCAGGCCCGTGGGCGCGAGGGTCTCCAGCACGCGGCGTTGTTCATTGTCGAGTTTCTCGATATCCGCCGGGTCCACGGTGTGCTGTTCGAGCAGCGACCAGTCTGCGGGAAGTGCCGCCATGACCTCGCGGGGGACCATGACGCGGGAGTCGTCGGTGTTAAAGACGAGGGCTTTGTCTTTCAACGCGTCGATGACCGCGGCGGTGCCTGAAGGAGCGAACTCCACGGGTTCGAATTCTGCGCCGGCTGCCACGAGTCGTTCCAGTGTGGCCAGTTCTGCTGCGGTGCACGTGGCGAGCGCGCGGGCGAGGGAGGTGCGCAGGAGCAGGCGCGTGGCGAGCGGGGCAATGCCTGGGGGTAGCGGATGCGTGGCATCGGGGCGGTGAGTGAGGATGCGCGCGAGTTCATCGTCGCTGCGTTTGCCCAGCCAGGAGCGGAAATCAGTGGCTGGGGTGGCCAGCGTGTGAGAAGAAACCATATCGGGTGACAAGTCTAACCCCGATTAAGTTACGTTTTCCGCGCAGGTTTGGCAGAATATAGGGCATGTCGAATGTAGAGAAGAAGGGCCACGTGTCCCCGGCTTGGCCGAAGAACGACGCCCGCGAGCACGCAATTACCGAAATTTCCGCTCCGTTTGCCGGCGCTTCGAGCCCGTACGGTGACGACACTGTTCTGCCTCTCCCGGCTGAGAAGCTGAACTACGTTCACCCGTACACGCGCATCAACCGCTAAGGTTTCGGCGCACGCATGGCACCCTTCGGGGTGCCTTTCATCGTTTTCGGGTGGAGCAGGCGAGCAGAATCTGCCTCACTTCGTGGCTGCAGAGCCTCACTGGGCGCAGATTGTGGCGACTTTTGTTCGTGGCTACGCGACCCCAAAACCACGAAAGCCCACGCCGCTCCGCAGGGGAGCGCGTGGGCTGAACGCTATCGGTGCTTACAGGGAAGCGATGACAGCGGCAATCGGGTCGACCGAGTTGCGGTTGGCCGCGTAGAGGTTGTTGAGGGACTCGCGGTTGGCCTTGTACTGCTCCTTGAAGTTGGCGGGCAGCTGGTAGCCGTACTTAGTGGCGGTGTCCGTGATCAGCGCGTAGAGGTTGTCCACGGCGAGGTCATCGGACTCGGAGGAAGCCTGTGCCGGAGCGGCGGCCTCAGGCTGGACGGCAGGGGCCGGAGCCGGAGCCGGTGCCGGCGCCGGGGCGGCGTCGAGGTTGCGCGGCGTCGGGGCGGAGTTCAGGCCCAGGGACGCGGAGCAGGCCGGCCATGCGCCCCAGCCCTGTGCGGCGAGGGTGCGCTCGGCGACAGCAATCTGCTGCTCACGGGTGGCCTGGTTGGCGGTCGGGGCGAACTCGCCGCCGCCGTAGGCCTGCCAGGTGGAGGCGGAGAACTGCAGGCCGCCGTGGTAGCCGTTGCCGGTGTTGATGGCCCAGTTGCCGCCGGACTCGCACTGTGCGAGGCGGTCCCAGTCAGAATCCGGAGCCGCGGAGGCGGTCGGGGCCATGAGGGTGGCAGCGGCGCCGAAGGCAACGGTGGTGGCGGCGAACTTAGCGGCCGTGTGCTTCTTAGCGGAATGACGTCCCATGATTGAGTGTTCCTCTCTCTTCCCGCTATAAGTACTGAATGCGCGTCGGTCAAAAGTGTCGGGCTGGGTCAGGCTGCAACCGTTTGGATTGATAAGCGGGTGGTTGCCGGCCGTGAGCCGTGGTGCTCCGACTTAAGCGCTTGGGGGACACGGTACCGGTTTATAACGAAAGTGTCACGTTCTTTGACCTTTTCGTGACAATGTCCGCTCGCCGGAGCCGGCCGCCTAATGAAAAATCCCAGGTGAACGGATTTTGAGAAGCGTTACATCCAATTTTGTGAGACGCGCCACACGGGTCGCCGCGCCACGATTGTGCTGTGATTTCGCAACCGGCGGGCGCGTAGTAAAATGACATCTTCCCCTGAATACTCTTTTATCCCTAAGACACAAGAAAGTGGTGAGCCTCGTGCCTATCGGCAAAGTGAAGTGGTACGACGCGGAGAAGGGCTTTGGCTTTGTCTCCAATCCCGGCAGCGAGGACGTCTTCGTTGGACGTTCCGTACTCCCGGAGGGCGTTGAGGAGCTGGTGCAAGGCCAGCGCATCGAGTTCGACTTCGCGGCCGGCCGCCGCGGCCCGCAGGCGCTGCGCGTGAACGTGCTCGACAAGCCGCGTCGCCGCACCCCGTCCCGCAAGCCCGAGGAATTGGGCTCCATGATTGCAGACGTCATGACGGTCCTCGAGTCCCAGGTGCAGCCTTCGCTCACCGCAGGGCACTACCCGGACCGCAAGACCGGACGCGATGTCGCCGCCATCCTGCGCGCCATCGCCAAGGAGCTTGATTCATAGAAAACGCACCGCGCGTCACCGTGAGACCACAGTGACGCGCGTTTGTTATTGGGGAGAAGATTATTCAGCCGGGGCAGAAGACGTCGCCGTCGCCGCCGCGAGCTCATCCGGGGCAAGAGTAGACAGGGACCATACAGCCGTATACGGCGTTTCCTCGCCGCCCTCATTGGTGCCCAGCAGCACCGCAGAAATCTCCACGACGGCCAGGTGCGCCTTCTTGCCTTCCGATGCCCCCTCCACCGAGCCCGGAACTTCCACCACCGTCGTCTCGCCGGCGCCGTGGAGCTGCTCATCGTTGGCCGCCGGGTCGTCGTAGATGGTGAGCAGCTGCCACTGGTTGGACGCGATATCGTCAGGCACCTCGATCTTCAAGGTGTCATTCTCGCCGACGACGAGGTTGGGCACCTCGCCCTCGGGGCAGTCCGCGCCGGGCTCGCACACCATGTACGGGGCGACCTCCATGGATTCATCACCGACGGATGCGGTGACCTTAATATCCTGCGGCTGCGCCCCTGGCTTATTGCTGCGCCAGTTCTGGAAGAGTACGACCGCCACGACGATCACGACGACGGCGATGATGACCGCCAGTAATTGGAGGAGGGATTTCTTCTTAGCCTCTTTGCGCGTTGCCATGGTGCAAAATACTACTCGACGGACACTACGTGTCGGACGCAGCGGGCTCGAAGCTCACTCGGTACAGATCCGGCCAGCGCTTGCCCGTGACGTAGAACTGGTCCGTGCCCTTGATGTGCGCGATGCCGTTGAGCACGTTATTGGGATCGTCCGCCGCGTTATTCTTCACGCCCGACGCGTCGATGACGCCGGTGACCTCGCCGGTGGCCGGGTCGATACGCAGGATGTCCGTGCTAAACCACACGTTGGCATAGACGTGGCCGTCGACGCACTCGAGCTCGTTAATCTCGTTGACCGGTGCGCCGTCCCGCGTGACCGTGACGCGCGAGCGCTCCTCGAAGTTATCCGGGTCGAGGTGGCGCAGTTCCGCTGTGCCGTCCGACATGATGAGTTCGTTGTCGAGCGCGCACAGACCCCAGCCTTCGCCCTCGTAGTGGGCGCGGCCGGTTTCTTTCAGCGTCGCCGCGTTGTAGCGGATGGCCTCGCCGGCCTTCCACGTGAGTTGCCAGATGGAATCCTCAAACTGGGTAATGCCCTCGCCGAAGAGCTGCGGGTCCAGGTCGACCGACGCGCGCTCGTCGCCCGTGACCGGATCAAAGCGGTAGAGGCGGGACTCGCCGTACTGGCCGGTGCCTACCCACAGCTCGCCGTCCTCGGTGGTCTCGAGGCCCTGCGTAAACGACGTCGCATCAAAAGGCAGCGTCTCGTGGACGACCGCGGTGAGTTTCTCCACCTCGGCCGGGGCGGCGGAGGTGGGGGAGGAGGAACCATCAGTGCCGCACGCGGCGAGGAGCGCGGCGGGCACGATGAGCGCGGCGACCCCGGCGGCGACCTGCGACCGTGGAGTGGTCGCAGGGGGAGAGGAAAATCGGGCCGTGAGAGAGCGAAGCATACCTAAGGACGCTACCACGGCGCGGATGACCCATAATAGGAAGCGTGTCAAGCAAAAAGAGAGAGTCCACCCACCACAACCCGCTCCTCGGCGCGCGCGCTGTGGAGGTGGCGCGGGAGGCCGTTGCCGAGCTGGGCGAAGGGGGCATCGGCAAGCATATTGGCGTCGCCGGGCTCACGCGCAACGTCGCGACGCACCGCTTTGAGGCCGACATGCCTGGCTACCCGGGCTGGGAGTGGCAGGCGGTGCTCGCGTGCGCGGCGGGATCGGAGGACGTGACCGTCAACGAGGTCGCGCTCGTGCCCGGCGGCGACGCCCTCCAGGCACCCGAGTGGGTGCCCTATGCCGAGCGCGTGCGTCCCGGCGACCTCGGCCCGGGTGACCTCATGCCGGTGCCTGACGATGACCGTCTCGACGACTTTGGCAACCTCACCGAAGCCGCCGTCCAGGACGCCCGCACACGTTGGCGCACCGGCGAGTTCGGCCCGAATTCCGCCATGGCGGCTGCGGCCCCGCTGCAGTGCAAGACGTGCGCTTTCATGGTTCCGTTCATGCCCAACTTCGGAGTGTGTGCAAACGCATATTCCGCCGATGGCCGCGTGGTCCACGCCACGTATGGCTGCGGCGCGCACTCAAAAACCACGGTCACAGAGACCGACAACGAGCCCGGCCGCGCCTTCGACGACGAAAAGCCCATCTTCTGATCTAGTCCAGTTTTGCGTTTTTGCCTGTGGTGGGGGAATCTTTGCAGGTAAAACTCAATCCTCCTGGCACTAGGTAAAGGGGCTCTTGCTCGTGAAGACTGCTCTCGATCGGTATTTCCATATCTCTGAACGCGGTTCCACTGTAGGAACCGAAGTCCGCGCGGGAACGGTCTCGTTCTTCGCGATGGCGTACATCATCCTGCTCAACCCGCTCATCTTGGGCACCACACCCGACGTCAACGGCCACGCGCTCGGCATCCCGCAGGTCGCCGCCGCCACGGCGCTTATCGCCGGCATTATGACCATCGCCTTCGGCGCTATCGCCCGCTACCCATTCGCCATGGCGGCGGGCCTGGGTATGAACACCTTTGTTGCGGTCACGATGGTCGCCACCAAGGGCCTGTCCTGGCAGGAGGCCATGGGTCTCGTGGTCATCGAGGGCATCATCATCGTGCTGTTGGCCGTCTCCGGCTTCCGCACCGCCGTCTTTGAGGCCATCCCGCACTCCATGAAGGCCGCGATGGGCGTCGGTATTGGTATGTTCATCGCCATCATCGGCTTCGTGGACGGCGGGTTTGTCACCCGCGTGCCGGACGCCGCGCACACCACCGTGCCGGTTGGCCTGGGTATCAACGGCTCCATTGCGACCTGGCCGGCCTTCGTCTTCGTTATCGGCCTGCTCATCTGCGCCTTCTGCGTCATCCGCAACGTCCCGGGCGGCCTGTTCCTGGCGATTGTCATCACGACCGTCATCGCGATCATCCTGCAGGCTCTCTTCCCCAACGAGGACTGGGGCATGGCCACCCCGGGCGCCCCGTCGTCGCTCGGCGGCATGCCGGATCTCTCCATCGTGGGTGAGGTGAGCCTCTTCGGCGCGTTCACCAAGCTGGGCGTCGTCGCCACCGTGCTACTCATCTTCACGCTGCTGCTCACCAACTTCTTCGACGCCATGGGCACCATGACGGGCCTGGGCAAGCAGGGCGACCTCGTCGACGAGGACGGCGTTCTGCCGGACATGAAGAAGGCCCTGGTCGTCGAGGGCTTCGGCGCCGTGGCCGGCGGCCTGGGCTCCGCCTCCTCCAACACCGTCTTTGCAGACTCTTCTGCGGGCATCGCCGATGGCGCCCGCACCGGCCTGGCCAACATCACGACGGGTGTGCTCTTCCTGCTCGCCATGTTCTTGACCCCGCTCTATGAGATCGTCCCGATCGAGGCCGCCGCACCGGTCCTCGTCATCGTGGGCGTGCTCATGGCCTCCCAGATCACCGAGATCGAGTGGCACAAGATGGAGGTCGCCATCCCGGCGTTCCTCACCATCGTGGTCATGCCGTTTACTTACTCCATCGCCAACGGCATTGGCGTGGGCTTCATCGCCTTCGCTGCCATGGCTGTCTTCGCAGGCAAGGCCAAGCAGGTCCACTGGATCATGTGGCTCGTGGCCGCGATGTTTGTGGTCTATTTCGGCATGGGACCGATTTCCTCCGTTATCGTTTAGTTCGCTGCATTCCCGACACGGTAGTGTCGGGTACATGCGCTACGTAATTGAAGACGTCAACGACCCTCGCCTGGATGACGTTCGGAACTTGAAAAAGTCCGACGCCCACGGCGAGGGTCTTGTCATTGGCGAGGGCCCCATCATCGTCGAGCGCCTGCTCGCCTCCGCGTACCCCACCCGCTGCATTGTGGGCTTCAAGGCGAAGATCGACACCTACCTGTCGCAGCACGAGGTGCCCGACGACGTGCCCATCTACGAGGTCACCCGCGACATGCTCACTGAGGTCGCCGGCTTTGACATGCACCGCGGCCTGCTCGCGTCCGCGGACCGCCTGGACGCCTGGTCGGTCGACGAGGTCATCGAGGGTGCACAGACGCTCGTCGTCATGGAAGGCGTGGGCGACCACGAGAATATCGGCGGCATCTTCCGCAACGCCGCGGGTATGGATGTCGACGGCGTGCTGCTGGGCTCCGGCACCGCGGACCCGCTCTACCGACGCAGCGTCCGCGTGTCCATGGGCCACGTCCTGCGCCTGCCGTGGGCCCGCTTCGAGGGCGGCTACACCAATTGGCAACATAAGCTGGCCAAGCTTTCCGATGCCGGCTTCCGTCTCGTCTCCTTAACCCCCAGCGAGGACGCGGTCCACCTGGCCCAAGCTCTCAAGGGCGCCGAGAAGGTCGCGCTCCTCGTGGGCGCCGAAGGCCCCGGCCTTACCGAACACGCGATGAAGGCCACGGACGTCCGCGCACGCATTCCGATGGCCCCGGGAACCGATTCCTTGAACGTGGCGACGTCCGCGGCGATTGCGTTCTACGAGCGCCAGCGCTCGCTGCTCGACTTCTAGCCCCGCGCTCCCCAGTCCTGGCGGCATTGTTACGCTTCAGGCCGAGATGTGCCGATTTTCGGCTCACGCGGAGGGCACAGTCGGCTTGGAGTGTGATTGGCCGCGGTGGGGTTCCACGTTCAGGAGATTGAAGGCTCCGCGTGGGCGCTCGGGGAGGGGCTTATATGTCCTGAAGGGATTTTTGCGTCGATTGTCGGCGTGCGCGGAGGGGCTAGCGGCGGCGGTTCTTGAAGAACGTGACGACGCGCGAGGCAATGGTGCGGCCGAGGTCCGCGAGGTCGTGCGCGGTGCGCTGGGCGGACTCGGCGATGGTGGACTCGGGCTCGGCCTCGGGGTCTGCGTAGTCGTCGTAAGCGCCGTTGGCGGGGCCGACGCCCAGCTTCGCGGCGGAGGTCTCGACGAGCTCGGAGGTGGACTTAGGTGCGGGGGCCGGGTCGACCTTGGGTTCGGGGCGGCCGTCGATGGCGTAGCCCACGACGTCGAGGTTGGGACCGTTCTCGCCGATTTCCACGCCGAGCCAGGTGCGCTCGGCTTCCTGCATGAGCTCCTGGGGGACGAAGGGCAGAGTGATGGCACCGAAGGTGGAGGGGCGGTGCTCGCCGGCCCAGTAGGGGCCTTCGTAAGGCTCGGGCAGGCCGATGTCCTCGATGAACTCGGTGCGCGTCGAGCACAGGGAGCGCTTGAGCTCGTAGTTCTCCCAGTGTGCCATGCCGGCGTAGCCCTCCTCCTCGTTGGACGCGAAGGCGAAGATGTGCTTGGCGTTGATGGCGCGCAGCAGGAGCGGGGAGAGCTTGGAGAGCGTGAGGGCGTCGTCCATGATGACGGTCTGGACCACGGTCACGCCGGGGTAGCCGCCGATGTAGAACTCGCCCACGTCAGCCTGCGCGGAGCGGCCGAGCGGGAACTGGCCAATGGGCGTCACGGGGAACGCCGGATTGAGCTGGCTCAAGTACTTGCGCCCGAAGCCGCGGTCCGCCTTGGGATCGGCGTTGAGGACCTTCGCGATGTCAGCGGCGGGCTCGGAGCTGTCGCCCACGGTGACGTACCAGAGAGTAAGGACTGCGCGTGAGATGTTCATGAGAGGGAATCTTTCTTGAGTGAACGTCTAGAGCTGGACTGGGCGGTTAGTCGCGGGGACGCTTCGTGTTGCCGCGCACGCCGAGGAGGACGTCTTCCCAGTTCGGCGTCGAGGCGCGACGACGGCGCTTGGACGGCTTGGGCGCGGGCGACGGATGCTGGAGAAACTCCTCGTCCTTGTCGTTGGACTCGGACGCTGCGTTGGCTTTTTCCTCAGAGGGCTCCGCATCCTCGGAGTCGTGCGGGGTGCCCACGGGCGCGATGGTAGGAGCGGTGAGGTCCGTGACGTCGGTGACCTCGACCACGGTCTCGTCCTCCTCGGAGGCGTCGGCGCGGCGGGAGTGGCGCAGCGCGTCCAGTTCGTCCTGCTCGCCGTAGGAATACGGATCGAAGTCCTCGTCCTCGCGGGCGTCGAGTGCCTCGACACGGCGGGAACCGCGGCCGACGGAGGTGAGCGAGCGTACCGGCTGGACGAAGTCCGGGTCAGTGAGGTCAGCGGCCACGGTGTTGCGGGCGACGAGGGTGGACGCGGAGCCGGAGGACTCACGCAAGGTCCACTCGGCCTCGTTTTCGCTCAGGCCCGTCTTCCACGTGACGCGGACGGTCCAGGGCTGGCCCTTCTCGCGGTAGGCGTCCCACGCGGCGTCAGAAAGTGAGTGGCCGCGGGCGGCGAAGGCGGTGGCGAGGACCTCGTAGATGGTGAGCTTGGCTGGGCCGTCCTCGCGGACCGGGTGGGCCTGTTTGGCGAGCTCCGCGATGCGCGAGCGCTCCATGAGCACGGGGTGTGCGAAGGGCTCGACGCGGGATTCGGCGACGCCCATTTCCTCGGCAAGTTCGGCGACGGTGGCGCCAGCGCGGATGCGGTGCTGAATCTCCGGCGGGCGCATGCTCAGCTTCTCGGTGGTGGGACGGCGCGGCGCGGAGCCGACGGCCGTCAGCCGCGGGGCAGGAGCAGGTGCTGCGGGTGCTTCCGATGCCGCCGGTGCCTCCGGCACATCCTGCTCGGCCGGAGCCTGGGGCTCCGGTGCGGTAGAGGGGGCATCGTCAGGCTGGGCGGCAAGCTGGGCGCGAATATCCGGGGCGAGGGCGCCGAGATCGAGGAAGAATTCCTCTCCGTCTTCGGTGCGCAGCACCAAAGAGGTCTCGGTCGACTCGTTGTCGACCACGAATAATTCGCGCATGATCGCTCTCCTTTAATTCCTGTCGCGATGGCGGACTGTGGTGTCCACCATATCGCAGGAAAGGAGCTACTTGGCGGCTGCCGCGCCCGAATCGAGCACGTAATCGATAGCCTTCGTGAGCTTTTCGACGTCCTCGGTCTCGATGGCGGGGAACATGCCGATGCGCAGCTGGTTGCGGCCGAGCTTGCGGTAGGGCTCCGTGTCTAGGATGCCGTTGGCGCGCAGGGCAGCGGCAAGAGCGGCGGCGTCGATGGAGTCATCGAAGTCGATGGTGCCGACGACGAGGGAGCGTGCGTCCTTTTCGGCGACGAACGGGGTAACACCCTCGCGGGCCTCGGCCCAGTTGTAGAGGACATCCGAGTTGGCGGTGGTGCGTTTGACCATGCCCTCGAGCTTGCCGTTGGCGTTCATCCACTCGACCTGGTCGGCGAGCATGAGCAGGGTAGCGACGGCCGGCGTGTTGTAGGTCTGGTTCTTACGCGAGTTGTCTACGGCGGTCTGCAGGTTGAGGAAGGCCGGGATGAAGCGGTCCGAGACGTTGATCTTCTCGATGCGCTCCAGAGCCGCCGGGCTCATGGCAGCGAGCCACAGGCCGCCGTCCGAGGCGAAGCACTTCTGCGGGGAGAAGTAGTAGACGTCAGCTTCCTTCATGTCGACAGGCAGGCCGCCGGCGCCGGAGGTCGCGTCGATAGCAACGAGGGCGTCCGAGTTGGGGCGCTTGATCTGAGTCATGGCACCCGTGGAGGTCTCGTTGTGTGCCCACGCGACGACGTCTGCGCCCTCGAGGTTGAGATCTGCGGAGGAGGGGGCGGTGCCGACGGGGGCATCCGTGATGTTCGGCTCGTCGAGCCACGGAGCCTGCTTGGAGGCCTTGGCGAACTTGCCGGAGAACTCACCGAATGTAAGGTGCGAGGACTTCTTTTCGATAAGGCCGAAGGTGGCGGCATCCCAGAAGGCGGTGGCGCCGCCCAGGGAGAGGATGATCTCGTAACCGTCGGGCAGAGAGAAGAATTCAGACAGGCCGTCACGGACGCGGCCGACGACGTCCTTAACAGCGGGCTTGCGGTGGGAAGTGCCGATGATGTCGATGCCGTGGTTGGCGATGGCCTCGATCTGGGACGGACGAACCTTGGACGGACCGCAACCAAAGCGGCCATCGGACGGGACAAACTCTGCAGGAATCTGAATGCTGGGGTTGCTCATGCGGTTATAATAGCCACCACTCACGGGTTTTCGGTTGCTTACTAGAAAAAGGGGACTAATTCACCCCGACCGCAGGTTGTAGTAGTGGTCACATTTCCTGGTAGGGTGGGGAGTTGGCAAAACCGAAATGCGCGTACTGTTTACTAGTAAAGTAATCCTTAAAGCGCGCACTGCGAGAGCCTTATGAGGTGCCTCCAGCGATGGCACATGCTTTATTCACTGGTTTAACAAAGAAAGGAACCAACGTGGCTACCGACAATAACAAGGTTGTTCTCCACTACCCGGGTGGCGAGTACGAGATGGACATCAAGCAGTCCACCGAAGGCGACTCCGGCTTTGACATCGCCAAGCTGCGTAACGAGACCGGTCTCGTCACGTTCGACCCGGGCTACGCCGCCACCGGCTCCACCGAGTCGAAGATTACCTTCATCAACGGCGAAGAGGGCATCCTCCGTTACCGTGGCTACGACATTGCTGACCTGGCGCAGAACGCCACCTTCAACGAGGTGTCCTACCTGCTCATCAACGGCGAACTGCCGAACCAGGAGCAGCTCACCAAGTTCAACACTGAGATCCGCCACCACACCCTCCTCGATGAGGACTTCAAGGCGCAGTTCTCCATCTTCCCGCGCGACGCGCACCCGATGGCTGTGCTCGCCTCCTCCGTGAACATTCTCTCCACCTACTACCAGGACCAGCTCAACCCGCTGGACCCGGAGCAGCTCGACAAGGCGACCGTCCGCCTGCTCGCCAAGGTGCCGATGCTCGCGGCTTACGCTTACCGTGCCTCGGAAGGTAAGCCCTACATGTACCCGGATAACAACCTCAACGCACGCGAGAACTTCCTGCGCATGATGTTCGGTTACCCGACCGAGGACTACGAGGTTGACCCGGTCGTCTCCAAGGCTCTGGACAAGCTGCTTATCCTCCACGCAGACCACGAGCAGAACTGCTCTACCTCCACGGTCCGCATGATTGGTTCCGCCCAGGCCAACATGTTCGTCTCCATCGCTGGTGGCATCAACGCCCTGTCCGGCCCGCTGCACGGTGGCGCCAACCAGGCCGTCCTGGAGATGCTCGAGGACATCCAGAAGAACAACGGCGGCGACGCAACCGACTTCATGAACCGCGTGAAGAATAAGGAAAAGGGCGTTCGCCTCATGGGCTTCGGCCACCGCGTCTACAAGAACTACGACCCGCGCGCGGCCATCGTCAAGGAGACCGCACATGAGATCCTCGAGCACCTCGGCGGCGACCCGATGCTCGACCTGGCCATGGAACTCGAGCAGATTGCACTCTCGGACGACTACTTCGTCTCCCGCAAGCTGTACCCGAACGTCGACTTCTACACCGGCCTTATCTACCGCGCCATGGGCTTCCCCACGGACTTCTTCACCGTGCTCTTCGCCATCGGCCGTCTGCCGGGCTGGATCGCTCAGTACCGCGAGCAGCTGGAGCTCAACACGAAGATCAACCGCCCGCGCCAGATCTACACCGGTGAGTCCCTCCGCGCCTTCACCCCGCGCTCGGAGCGTAAGTAATCCCTAATTTTTGTGGCGCCTTCGCTGCATAAATAGCGAGAAACCGCACGGTGTCCCGTATAATGGGCTGCTAGTGCGGTTTTCTCATAGCTGTTGTAGTCCACTGTGCGGCCGCAGCGCTACCGCTAAATCTCGCTTAACAATTCGCTCCAAGGAGAGGTGCATCCCATGGAAAAGCCACTGATCGAAGCCCAGACCGGCCCGGCCCCGACGGAACTCGTCATCGAGGACATCGTGGTCGGCGACGGCGCCGAGGCGCAGCCGGGCGGCGTCGTGGAGGTCCACTACGTGGGCGCCGATTATGAGACGAACCAGGAATTCGATTCTTCTTGGGACCGCGGACAATCCATCGAGTTCCCGCTCACCGGCCTCATCGCCGGTTGGCAGGAAGGTATTCCGGGCATGAAGGTGGGCGGCCGCCGCCAGCTCACCATCCCGCCGGAGAAGGCTTATGGCCCCGTGGGCGGCGGACACCCGCTCTCCGGTCGCACCCTGGTCTTCATCATCGACCTCATTCGCGCGGCCTAAGCCACACGGCCTCATTTCGTGGCGCCCTCGGGTCTGTCTTTACGGCGGGCTCGGGGGCTTTCGCGATCTCTGGGGTTCCTAGTGTGAATGAGTTGGTCGATTTCTTGAAATTTTCCCGTGACTCATTCACTTTTCGAGCTCTTGTCCCTGCCTAGTGTGAGAAACGCGGCGGCGGCAGGCCGCGGTAGGGCACAATGGGGGACATGACTGTAGAGAACGTTTCTTTTAATGACGACCGTGAGATGCCCCAGCTGGGCTTGGGCACCTACAAGCTGCGCGACGACGAGTGCGTGCGCACCATCCGCGAGGCCATCGAGATTGGTTACCGCAAGTTCGACACCGCGACCTTGTACAAGAACGAGGAAGCCGTGGGCAAGGCCTTGAAGCAGGCCATGGATGCCGGCGACGTCACCCGCGATGAGATCTTTGTGACGACGAAGGTATGGCACGATCACCACGGCGCGGATCTCGCGCCGCAGGCTTTCCATGAGTCCCTGGACAAGCTGGGGCTGGACTACATCGACCTTTACCTCATCCACTGGCCGTGGCCGCAGGGTGGCAAGTACGTGGAGACGTTCAATGCGATTGCGCGCCTGCAAGGCATGGGCCAGATTGCATCCATCGGCGTGGCCAACTTCTACGAGGAGACGCTCGATACGCTCATCAAGGAATCCGGCATTGTGCCGGTGCTCAACCAGGTGGAGCTGCACCCGGGCTTCACACAGCCGGAGCTGCGCGCGTACCACGACGAACACGGCATTATCACCGAGGCGTGGTCGCCGCTCGCGCGCGGTGTGGTGCTCACTAATCCGGATATCAAGGCGATCGCTGCGAAGTATGAGGTGACCACGGGCCAGGTGGTGCTCGCGTACCTGCTACAGCTGGGCATCTCGGTTATCCCCAAGTCCGCGCGCAAGGAGCGGCTGGCGGAGAACTTCGCGGCGGCAGAGCTTACGCTCACGCGCGCGGAGATGGACGTCATGAACTCCCTCGACGGACGTGAGGGATTCGGGCGCATGTTTAATGATCCGCGCGACTTTCCGGGTGCGGAAGGCTAGTTCGCACTCGCCGGCCGCGAACGTTGAGGCCGCTGTCCCTGGTGGGGCAGCGGCCTTTTGAGTGCGGTTTTCCTAGTGAGACGTGTGACACATTGGGGTTTGCAAAGTTGGCAAAAGGCGCTTGTATGCAAGTTGGGGGTAGTTTTGCAAGCTGTAAATATCCATGTTGAGGGTGGGTATGGGGGTAGTTAATTCTTGCAAAGGATGAATTTTTAGCGACAGCTACAACGTTGCACATAATCCTCTGTAACTTACACATCAAGCAAAAAATGTGACCTCTGCCTCAGGCGGTGTGAGCCGGTGCGGCGGGGTCGGGCTTAAATTTTTGACCTATCCCTCGCCCTTTTGGAAGGAGCACATGCAATGTCTGCACTCTCTGCCGACTCCAGCATGACGGCCCCGGCGCAACGCCGGGAGCCGACTGCGGAGGAATTCATCGCCATGCGCGAGAGCGCCGAATTTGGCAAGCTGCGCGGGGCCTACCGCAACTTTACGTTCCCCATGACCGTCGCGTTCTTCTCGTGGTACATCGTCTACGTGCTGGCCGCGGTCTTCGCGCCGGGCTTTATGGGTACCGAGCTGCCGGGCGGCTGGAACGTTGGCCTGGCCTTCGGTATTGCTCAGTTCGCGACCACGTTCATCATTACGTGGGTTTACGTGAAGTATGCCAATAAGAACATCGAGCCGCGTGCGGCCAAGATTCGTGAAGAACTGGAGGGATAGACAATGACTACGTTCCACCTCGCCGCCGCGAGCGCCGATGCCGCCGCGGGCAACCCGATTCTCAATATTTCCGTCTTCGTCGTCTTCCTTGTCGTGACCATGTGGGTGGTCCTGCGTGCCGGCAAGTCGACGAAGGAAGCCTCAGACTTCTACACCGGTGGCGGCTCCTTCTCTGGCCGCCAGAACGGCCTCGCCATCTCCGGTGACTACCTGTCCGCCGCGTCCTTCCTTGGTATCGTCGGCGCCGTCGCGCTCACCGGTTACGACGGCTTCCTGTACTCCGTGGGCTTCTTCGTCGCATGGCTCGTGGCGCTCATGCTCGTGGCTGAGCCGCTGCGTAACGTGGGTCGCTTCACCATGGCTGACGTGCTGAGCTTCCGTCTCAAGCAGAAGCCGGTCCGTGTGGCCGCCGCTATCGCGACGCTCTTCGTCTCGCTGTTCTACCTCATCGCGCAGATGGCCGGCGCCGGCTCCCTGGTTTCGGTCCTGCTCAACATCCACGACTTCTTCTGGCAGGCCGTCGTCGTTGGTATCGTGGGCGTCCTCATGATTGTCTACGTCCTCGTGGGCGGCATGAAGGGCACGACCTACGTTCAGATGATTAAGGCCGTCCTGCTTGTTACCGGTGTTGTTGCGATGTGCGCCATGGTCTTCATCTCCATCAAGGGTGGCTTCGGTGCCCTCTTCGATGGCGCGGTGCAGGCGCACGCTGGCTCTGAGTACCTGGCGCAGAAGGGCTACGAGGCCTCCCAGATTATGGAGCCGGGCTTGAAGTACGGCAAGTCCCTCACTACGAAGATTGACTTCATCTCCCTGGGTATCGCCCTCGTCCTCGGTGTCGGTGGACTCCCGCACGTCCTCATGCGCTTCTACACGGTTCCGACTGCGAAGGAAGCTCGCCGCTCCGTGACCTGGGCCATCGTCATCATCGGTGCTTTCTACCTCATGACGCTCATCCTGGGCTTCGGCGCCGCCGCTCTGGTTGGTCCGGACCGCATCCTCGCCGCGCCGGGTGGCGCGAACTCCGCCGCACCGCTGCTGGCCCTCGAGCTGGGTGGCTCCGTGTTCATGGCGGTCATCTCCGCCGTTGCCTTCGCAACCGTCCTCGCGGTCGTCGCTGGCCTGGCGATTACCGCCTCGGCGTCCATCGCCCACGACGTCTACCACTCCGTTATCCGTAACGGTCAGTCCACGGAGGCTGAGCAGGTCCGCGTCTCCCAGATGACCGTCGTTGTCCTCGGTGTCGTCGCCATCATCCTCGGCATCCTGGCCATGACCCAGAACGTCGCCTTCCTGGTCTCCCTGGCCTTCGCCATCGCGGCCTCGGCTAACCTGCCCACTATCCTGTACTCCCTGTACTGGAGGCGCTTCAACACCGCGGGTGCTGTGGCCTCCATGTACACCGGTGTCATCTCCTGCCTGGTCCTCATCTTCTTCTCCCCGGCAGTCTCCGGCACCGAGACCTCGATGTTCCCCAACGCGGACTGGGCACTGTTCCCGCTGTCCTCGCCGGGTATCGTCACCATCCCGCTCGCATTCATCGTCGGCTGGGCTGTCTCGCTCATGACCAAGCCGGACAACTTCGAAGAGCTCTCCGCCGAGATGGAAGTTCGTTCCCTCACCGGCGTGGGCGTTGAGGCTCCGGTTGACCACTAAAGGGGACCGCTAAAGGTCGAACACGCAACGGTTAGCTTCTCAACGCTCACACCCGCAGGGGTAGCCCGCCCCGTCGCATACGCTGAATGCCACCGCCTTCTTTCTGAAGAAGGCGGTGGCATTAGTAATATGTGGTGAGTGAATCGGATGATAAGTCTGGTCCTCGCCGCGGCGCTGGCGGGGACGCTGGTGGCGTGTACACCGCCGCATGAAAAGCCTGCGGACGCGGCTCAGGAAACAGGGGAGATGACCGCCGCGCGGCTGTCGGCGCCGCGCCCCGTGGAAACGCTCACGGTGGAAGCCCCGCCGTCGAAAAAGAATATCGCCGCGGACCTCGACGGCGAAGTGAAGTTCGTCGCCAACGCAAAGGCCCGCGAGTTGTCCTATTACCGCATGGACGGCATGCGCATGGGCACCGACGGGGAGCGCAACGCCATGCCGGCACTGAGCCTTATCAAGCTCTATCTCGCCAAGTACGTGCTTGACCACGGCACGCTGGAAGACCAGTACGAAGCGCTCGACATGATTGCGGATTCATCGGACGTCTCCGCGTCGGATCTCTTCAAGCGCTACCCGGAGTCCATCGACACGGTGGCGGAAGACTATGAGCTCGAATCCACGCGCGCGGGAAGCGAGTGGGGCAAGTCTGTGACGTCCGTCTACGACGTGGTCAACTTCATCAAGGCGCTGCGCGAGGAATCACCCACGCATCCCATCCTCGTCGCGATGGCGCAGGCTACGACCACGGCGGAAGATGGCTACCGTCAGGATTACGGCACGGCGCGGCTGTCGAATGTGCTGGGCTCCAAGTGGGGCTGGTCCGACGATAAGACGCTGCACTCCTCCGTGAGCTTCGGGAAAAACTTCATCGTCGCCGCCTCGGTGTCGGGCTCGGCGGAGGATCTTACGAAGTTCGTGAAGAAAGAAGTCACCGTCAAGGCCCTTAACGAGGCGACGACGAAATTTATTGAAGGGCAGAAGTCCTAGCGCATCGCCCCCAGGACGGTCTGGACGAGGTCCACGCCCGCCTGAATCTGCTTGGAGTCGACGGACGAGCCGTTGAAGCTCACGCCCTCAGGGGAGACCTGCGGCAGGTTGAGTCCCGGCACGGCGTTCTGGACCTGCGAGGACATCTGGCCGACGGCGTTCAGCGGGTTGCTGTTGTGGGCGGGGGCGGCGGGCGCGGCCGGTGCCGGCGCTGCAGCGCCTCCCGGCGTCCACTGGCCCCAGTCCTTCGCGTAGACGTCATTGATATCGCAGACCACGCCGCCGATGGTGCGCTGGCGGTTCTGCGGCAGCTGGTGGATGGTCGTGCGCGGATGAATGCGGCCGCCCGAGCCCCAGTCATGCATCCAGAAGAAGCTGCCAATCCCGTCGCGTACGCACCAATCGATGACGTTGTAGTTGCCGTACACGCCCACCTGGTAGCCCGCCGCCTTGAGTGCGGTGGAGAACGCCATGAGGTAGGGCTTAATCTGGCCGTCGTACTGTGCGCGGGACGGGTTGTTGTCGATCGCGATATAAATCGGTCGGCCCGTGGGGCCGCCCGCTGCCTTATGGATGGCGATGGCCTGCGGCGCGTGTTGGGCTGCCGATGCCGCCCCGCCCGCCCAGTCCGGATTGTCCGAGCCGTTGTATTGGTAGACGGAAGCAACGGCGAGGCCGGCGGCGGCATCGGCAGCAGCCTGGGCGCGGGTGACCGGCTTGCCGGCCATCCAGCCTGCGCGCGGCTTGGAGACGTAGCGCACCGCGCCCATCTGACCCGCGGCCTTGAGTGCGGCGGAGGAGGGAACACCCGCCGAGAAGTCGACAACGGTGCCGAGCACTGGGCCGAGCGCAAACGCCTGCGGGGCGGCCGTGCCCACGGCACCCGCGGCGAGGGCAATCGTGCCCGCGCGCAGGAGGCTGCGGCGACTGAAGTGGACGGAAGAATGCGAGGTGGACGACATAGAGGCTCCTAGAGAAGACGGACTGTCGCGACGCCCTAGGTTACGAGATTGTTGTCACAACAGTCACTCTAATTAACATCTGTACCGTACCACCGGCTTCCGATGCCGTCGAGGGTGACGCGCCCAGCGTCCGACGGACTCGCTTTATGCACCCGCGGGGGAGCAATTGCAGTCCGCGGCGCAGGGCACGATAAGATACTTCGCAGCACCTCGCACGGTGCGTTTTAAGGGGTTATAGCTCAGTCGGTTAGAGCTACGGACTCATAATCCGTTGGTCCCGGGTTCGAGCCCCGGTGGCCCCACTTTGTAGTCGTTGAACTGCGCGTATACCTGGTAATAGCGTCCTGCGCAGTTCCAACGCGTCCCCCTAAAACGCGTCCTGATAGCGCGTTGTTACAGGAACTGGAAGAATACGTGCAAGGGGTCCAGCGGGAAGGGGGAACGGTAATGAATAGTTTCCCAGCGTTTCTCATTGAATACCGCCGCAGCACGGGTGCTGTGAGTGTGAGAGTATTTCTTGTTGACCGAGGCGACGCGGGCGCGCGCGGTTCTCCACGAACGCAACGACGACCCGGATGTCGGATGTCGAGAGCACCGCTATCGCCGCACCGAGCCTGGAAAGCCTGCGGCATACGCACGCGCGGTATCTCTACCGCGAAGATGATCCTTTCCCCGCAGCGTCCTAACGCTCGCGCCAATCGTAGAAAACGCTATTAATCCACCGCTGCCACGCCCGCCGTGTCGGCGGTGGTTTTAGTATCGGAGAGTATGAACGTCCGGTATTTCTTTTTCCAGTTCTGGCAACTTATCGTCGACCACGCGTTGCCGTTGGCGGCGTTGTTGCTCATGGCGATTTTGGTGCCGCGTGTCGGGCGCCTGGTCATCAGGCTTATTGACTCGCGGCTGGATGACAATGAGGAATCCACGAAGACCCGTCTCGCCCTGGCAGGCGCGTTGGTCTACGTTGCGCAGGCGGTGGCGTATTTCCTGCTTGCCATCGCGGCGCTTACCAACGTGGGCGTGCCGGCGCTCGGTGCGGCGATTCCCGCGACGGTCGTCTCGGCTGCCCTTGGTTTCGGTGCGCAGAAGATCATCGGCGACTTCCTGGCGGGCTTCTTCATTTTGAGCGAGAAGCAGTACGGTGTGGGCGATTACGTGAGCTTCGACGGCACGTCTGGGGCGGTGGAAGGCACCGTCGTGGCGTTGACGCTGCGCACGACGAAGGTTCGCACGCCGACGGGCGAGGTCGTCATGGTGCCTAACGGCTCGGGCGGCGTGGTGACGAACTACTCACAGGATTGGTCGCGCGCCGTCGTCGACTTGCAGGTGCCGGTGCGCGCAGGCGAGACGCTGGCCGAGGTCACCCGCAAGGTTGAGGAGATTTCCTCGCATGCGGCGCAGGACGCAGCCATCGCCGAAGATATCGCGGGCGAGATCGAGATTCTGCCGGTCACTGGCCTTATCGAGCCCACCGTCGCTGGTCAGCCGTGGCAGATCAAGTACCGCGTCATGGTCGTGGTCAATCCCTCCCGCCAGTGGGCCGTCGAGCGCGGCATTCGCTCCGCCCTCGTCGCGGCCTTCTGGGATCACTACAACTTGTCCTCGGCCGCCCCGCTAGCCGATGCCCCCGTCACCGCCGCTCCGCCCGCCCCCGCAGGGTCGGCTGGAGCCGGCGCGCCGACCGAAGTCATGCCGGCTGCGGCAGGAACCGACAAGGCGGAGGTGCGCGACGCTGTGGCTCATGCGGCCGCGCGCGATACGCACGACCCGAGCGACCAAGGACCGGGCCGGCCGTCCGAGTCGGACCCGGATGTGGCGGCGCAGCACCCGGATGCCTCACAGACTGAGGTCATGAACGCCGTCGACGCGGCACCGCGTACCATCTGGCGCGATGACCATCCCACGACGCGCTGGGACAAGCTGTGGACGCTTGGCGGTCGCGTGCGTGGCTCGACGACGGGCCTCTTTGTGGGGCTCGCCGTGACCGGCCTGTTGCTGCTCTTCTCGGCGAACCCGGAGGACGCGGACGCTGGCTGGCTCTCGCCGTCCTACTGGACGTCGAAGTCCAGTGAGACGGAAAGTGCGGCGACAACCGCGCCTGCGCCGACCGCGGCAACGCAGCCGGAGGAGAGCGTCGAGCCGACGCAGGAGACCGTCGAGCAGCCCACAGACGCGTCCGAGGACACGGCCACTGACGAGCCGACCGCGGCGCAGGAGAACGGCACCACTGCGGAGCAAACAACCACAACGGCGCGTCGGGAACGCGCCGCACGCCGCGATAGCGAGGACGAGGAGACGCCCGCGGCGACGACACAGGCCGTCACGACCGCGCCTGCCGAGGAGCCGACCGTCGAGCCCACGGGTGCGGCGGAGCAGCCCACCGGCGCAGCAGCGGTTACGGGTGGCGCGGAGGCCACGGCCGCGCAGTAACTGTGCAGTCTGCGCAGCCTCTGTGCAGCCTCTGCTCGCGCGGCGCGCAGCTGCCCCGTAGCCACGTGGGCGGCGGGGCAAGGCGCTGGCTACAATAGCGACCATGGTTTCCGAGGTTGACCCGCTCATCGAATCGATCTATCGCTGGTCGGACGTGAGCGGCGTGTTGCTCATGGGCATTATCGGCGGCACAATTGCGCGCCAACGCGGCTATGACATCATCGGGTTCTTCTTCATTGCGATGTTTTCGGCGCTGGGCGGCGGCATGATCCGCGACGTGCTCATCAACCGCGGCACCGTCGCGGCGATGAGCCAGCCCGAATACCTTTACCTCGCTTTCGCCGGTGCGCTCATCGCGCGCTTCGTCTATTTCAAGGGTAAAACGTGGGAACACCTGCAAGCCCACGGCGACGCCCTCGTCTCCGCACTGTGGGCCGGGACTGGCACGGTGAAGGCTCTTACCTATGGCCTGCCCGTCGTTCCGTGCATCATGATGGGCGTGTTCACCGCGACCGGCGGCTCCATGATTCGCGACGTGTGCATGGGCCGTGAGCCCGCTGTCTTTGGTGGCAACCAGCCCATCGTCATCCCGGCAGCTGTCTGCTCCGTCATCGTGCTCGCCGGCAATGGGCTCGGTTTCCTGGCGTGGGGCATGATACTCGGACCCGTGGCGAGCTTTGCGCTCGCGCTCTTGGGGTATTGGACCGGCTGGCGCGTGTCCACGGACCAAGAGTGGGCGCCGGTCAACGAGACTGCAGCGCAGGTTGCCGTCCTCGCGCGTAAGGCCGAGGACAAGTCGCGTGCCGTGGGCCGCCGCCTCGAGCCGCGCCGCCTGCGTTCGTGGCGGCACAAGCAGATGGAAAATGCCCTCGAGCGGCGTATCGCCCGCGAGATCCGCGAGGGCAAGCGTCCCGCCGAAGCCCAGGCGGCGGCCAACGAGTTCCTCGAGGAGTTCAACTCCGAGGTCGCGCAGCTGAGCGAAGCCTCGCAGGTAGCGGCCGACGCGGGGGAGAAGGGGGCATCGGAAAGCGCGGCGGAGACGGGCTCGACTGTGCTGAGCACTTTTGCCAACGACATCGGCATGGACTTAGCCGGCGACTCCTATCAGGACAAGCCGGACCATCAGCGCATGCTCGACGCGATTCTTGCGGACGACAAGCTCACGGACGAGCTCATTGACAAGCTGGTGGAAAAATACGATAAGCGTCAGCCAGGGGCTAACGCTTAGAGGTTGCGACTTTTACATCGGGGCCACGACGACGCCCACGATGGCGGCGATGAACTCGATGTCCAAGGGCCTGTCCACGCAGCTTGCGCCGCGCGGCATTCGCGTCAACGCCGTGGCGCCCGGCCCCGTGTGGACGCCGCTGCAGCCCGCGGGTGGCCAGCCAACCGAGGGGGTTATGGAATTCGACTCGAAGTCCTTCCTCGGCCGCGCCGGGCAGCCGGTGGAGATGGCCGGTGCGTACGTCTTCCTGGCCTCGGAGGAGGCGAGCTTCGTCTCGGGTGAGACCATCGGCGCGACGGGTGGTTTCCCAACTCCGTAGCTTAAGGCGCGAGAAAAGCCCACGGCGCAGGTGTGCAACCGTGCCGTGGGCTTTCGTGTGTCCCGGTGGGCCTAGAACGCGGTGGGTTTAGAAGAAACCCCAGATGGTCGAGCCGAGAACGACCGCACCGAAGGCGATGATGACGGCGTTGCCGGGGCTGCGGCGCAGCGGCGCCAGGCGTGCGACAGCGTAGACGGCGAGCATGGGCACGCCGAACTGGAAGATGGTGATGAGGAGGCCGCCGGCGACCGTGATGAGGTCCATGACGGAGGGCTCGACGATGGCCACGAAGGTGGCGACGGTGAAGATGAACAGGTAGACGGGGGCATCGGAAAGCTCACGCTGGGAGGGATTCAAGCGAGCGCCGAGGAACTGCAAGCCTTCGCGTGCGCCTAGGGCTACGCCGATAAAGCTGGAGGCGATGGCGCAGATGGCGACGATCGGGGTGACAAGCGCCAGGAACGGGGTGCCCGTGGTGTTCGCGAAGTAGGAGAGCACCGGCAGGTTATCCGCGGCGGCCTGAGCCATGCCGTCTGCGCCTAGGGCGAGCGCGCAGGACCAGACGAAGAACATCGTGAAAACGGTGAGCAGGACCGTGGTGAGCATAATGACTCGGGAGAGGCGAGCTTCGGCGAACTCGCCGTGACTGCGCTGGGTGGAGACGGCGAACTGGGACAGCGAGCCGATGAAGGTAAACGAGAAGACCAGCACCGGAAGGATGAGCACCAGGGATTCCCAGAAGGAGTGCTCGGAGGAGACCGTGAGGAAGGAGCCTAAGTCCCACTGCGGGATGAGGTAGAGCGAGAAGGCGCCGAGTGCAATGAGCAGCGGGACGACGAGAAGCTCTGCGGCGGCGAGCATGATGCGTTCGCCGAAGGCCAGGGCTGCGACGAGGAGACCGATGAGGATCGGTGCGAGTATCCACCGCGGGATCTCCGGGCCGCCGAGCTGGTTGACGATGAAGTTATCGACGGTGGTGGTGATGCTCACCGAATACACGAGGAGCACGGGAAAGAGCATGATGAGGTAGGCCACGGCGAGCCATGCGCCGGTACTCTGGCCGAAGTAGCTGGTAAGCGCCGCGAGGAGATCCGCGCCGGGCTGCGGGGAGCGAGCGATGATGCGCGCGTAGGCGTAGTGGGAGAGATACGTAAGCGGACCGATGAGCACGGTGGCAATGAGCAGCGGCCAGAATCCATAGGCGCCGGCGGACAGAGGTAGGAAGAGAATGCCCGCACCGATGGCGGTGCCAAAAAGCGTGGAGGCCCAGCCAAACGTCGAGTGGGAGCTTGCCATCGTGGGGTCCTGGACGTAGGTCGAGCTGGGTGCGGTGGTCGCAGACATCGCGGGGCCTCCAAGAGAGATCGAGGAATGTGTTGCCATTGATTGTGCGACAGGACACGCTCAAAAGACTAGACCGAGCGGTACTTTTATTCAGTTGATGTGCGTCGGCGTGCGGGCGGGTTCGCTAGGCTAGGGTCCTATGACTGCCTTTGATTCTGTGGCCGATTTCCCGGCTGACCATGTCTCCGCCGCGTTGCTTGTAGACGGTGATGTTCGGACGTTGGGGGATACGTCCCGCGTGTATTCGATTGCCTCGGTGACCAAACCTGTGGTGGCCTACGGCATCATGCTCGCCGTCGAGGAGGGGGCGGTGGAGCTCGACCAGCCGGCGGGGCCTTCCGGTTCCACGCTTCGGCATCTGTTGGCGCACGCGTCTGGTGTGGGGTTTGATACGCGCGAGTCGCAGAAGCCCGTGGGGGAGCGGCGCATCTATTCCTCAGCGGGCTATGAATGGGCCGCGGATATCGTGGCGGAAGCCACCGGCATGGAGTTTCCGGAGTACTTGCGCGAGGGCGTCTTCGAACCACTGGGAATGAAGGATTCGGCTTTGGTTGGCTCGGCGGGACACGGCCTTGACACGACGGTGGACGACCTGGTCCGGTTCGCCCGCGAGGTGCTCGACCCGCAGTTGTTGCACCCCACAACGGTCGAGGAAATGCTCACGCCGCAGTTCCCGGGCCTGCGCGGCCTCGTGCCAGGCTATGGCTCCTTTAAGGACTGCTCCTGGGGCCTGGGCTTCGAGCTCCACGGGGACAAGGAGCACTGGATGGGCTCGTTGCCCGCGGAGGCTGCGGGGCACTTTGGTATGTCGGGAACCTACCTCTGGCTGGCGGAGGGGAAAGCTATGGTCATGCTCACTGACCACGACTTCGGGGACTGGGCCAAGCCGCTGTGGGCGGAGACGAACTCGGCGATCTGGAGCGAGCTGCAGTCATAAAAAGCTGGAGGCATAAAAATACCCCGGCAGGACCGGGGCACGGACAGGCTAGCGGGAAGCTAGTGGCGCTGGAAGAAGTTCCACACCTCGCGCGTGGCGTTGGGGTTGGAGGCAAACCACGTGTGGCTGCCGCCGTTCACGCGGTAGAGCGTGGTCTCAGCGAGGCAGCCGGAGTAGCTGAAGGAGTTGTAGCCGTTGCCGGAGCCGGTGCGCATGGACGCGCCGGAGGTGTCGCAGGCGTTGCGCTTGCCGATGCGCTCCCAGGCGCCGCGGGTGGCGTAGTAGGAACCGCCGTGGCCGTTGGAACCATCGTTGTAGTACGGCGCAATCTTGTCGTCGGTGCCGTGGATGAGCAGCGTGGGCACCTGGCCTGTGCAGCCGTCGAAGATACGCGTGTACGCGGCGGTGGAGACGCCGGCAACGGCGGCGAAGGTCTCCGGGGCCTGGCACGCGGCGGCGAGCGCCATGCCGCCGCCGTTGGACAGGCCGGTGGCGTAGACGCGGCTGCGGTCGACGGAGTAGCTATTGGCTACGTCATTGAGGATGGCCTTGGTGAAGGCGACGTCCTCGCCGCGGCTCGTCGTGGCGTAGTTGGGGCCTTCCCACGCCAGGCCGCCGTTGACGCTCGCGCGCGGGTTGGGGTAGACGACGATGGCATCGGAGCCCGTGGCACGCTCAAAGTGGGAGTGGCCGTGCATGTCTGAGCCATCGAAGTCCATGCCGGAGTAAGCGAAGACGACGGGGTAGTCGCGGGATGAGTCATAGTCGGAGGGGACGTAGAGCTCGTAGGAGCGCGTGCCCTGGCCGGAGACGGAAACCTTCTTCGTGGAATGGGTCGTCGTGCCATTGCCCATGGTGAGGGCCTGGCCCAACTTTGACGACAGCGTGAACGCGTCAGAGATGGAGGAGCCGTTGCTCGAGCCCTTGCTCGAGGTGGAGCTCATGTCCGAGCTCGTGAGGGCGTTCGCGACGGGCAGGCCGACGGAGGTCCACAGAACCGTGGCGGAGGCGAGGGCAGCCACGCGAGTAGCAAAAGTCTTCAACATGAGGTCTAAGAGTAGCGGGGCAAGGTATCGAAACCCTAACTTTTGTGATGATTTCGTTGCGCTGTAACGATCTGCGGGGCGCGGTCACAGGGAAGTTCTAAGTCTCAAGTGAAACTTCAGTAAATGGGGGTTGAAGCAGGGGTTTAGGGTTGCTCGTGTGACTGGAGGGGAACAAAATGGGTTGCGTTACGCACGGTAATTACATCCGATGTCATTTCACAAAACTGTTCGAGTCGGTTCGTTGGGGAAGACGATGCTCGTCTTGTAACAGGAAATGAAAGGTATTCGGCTTGTGGAAACATGCGTGAAAACCACTGCCGCCGAACCCTCGGCGCCAGTGCGCCCGATAACCTCCGGCGTGCTCATCATTGAGAGTATGCCTGCTCGACTGCGCCCGCGCGTGGAAGAGCTCATGGTCACGTGCCTGCCCAGCGCGTCGACGTGGGAGATCCCGGGCGATGATCCCCTCACGGCTCAGTGGTGTACCCGCTGGTACAAGGACTGGCCGGGCCAGGATCTCGCGGCTCTTGCCGCAGGTGCAGGCAGCGAGTTTGACGCCGTGCCGCCGGGCATTGGCTGCCGCCAGGTACTCACGGGTACTCAAGCGGAGCTGCACGCGCTGGAGACGGCGGTGCGCGATCTCGCGCAGCGCTACTGCTTCTCGGTCCGCGTGTCGATGTAGTCGGCGACCTCGCCCACGGTCTCAAAGGCCGCGGCGGTGCCCTCATCGAAGCGGACCTTGAAGCGCTCTTCCGCGCGCACCGTCAGCTCAATCAGGTTGAGCGACGTAATCCCCACATCTTCCAGCCGGTCTTCACGCGCCGGTTCCTCCACCCCCGCGACCTGGGTGATGAGCCGCGCGAGCTCCCCATACGTATCCATCGCGGCGGGCTTATCCTCGTGTTCTTCTCTTCCCAGCGCTGCGCGCAGCTGCGCGGCAAAGTCTTGTCCATCGGCCATGCGTACCAGTGTAAGTGAGCGACTAGACTAGACGTGTTATGTCCACCCCATCCCGCCGCCGTGTGCGCACCGCCACCCAGGTTTGGCGCCGCCGCCACACTCACGACCGCCACCCCGGCCTCACACAGCCGTACTCCCACGACATGTCCGATGGCATCGCCTGGTATACCTCGGGCCCCGAGCCTTCCGATGCCCCCGTCACCGTTATCTTCGTTCACGGTTACGGTCTCGCGGCGGAGAGCTTCTACGACCAGGTTGACTTCCTGCGCGCGTCGTATCCGCGCGTGCGTGCGGTGCTGCTCGACCTTCGCGGGCACGGCAGCTCGGACCGCGTCCCGGCCGAGGACTGCACCGTCGACGACGCCGCGGATGACGTCGCTGCCATCCTTACCGCCCAGGCACCCACCGGGCCGCTCATTATCGTGGGCCATTCGCTCGGAGGCATGGTCGTCGAAAACCTCATTCGCCGCCTGCCTGTTGAGGACTACGAGCGCATCGCCGGGGTGCTTCTTATTTCCACGTCCATGCGTCCCTTCGCAGAGACTGGCGTCGCGGCGCTTCTCCAGACCCACGCCGCGGAAGCCCTCTACGACGCCGCCCAGCGCCTACCCAACAAGGTCAACCGCGCCCGCCAGCGCATCGCGCGCATCATCGCGCCCATCTTCGCCGCCGGCGTGACCGGTTATCCCCGCATGGAACGCCTCGAATTCCACGTCGACATGCTGCTCGACACCCCGCTCGATTCCTTTGTAGGTTTCTTCGACGACCTCGTCGACCACTCCGAGCTCGCCGCCGCGGACCGCCTCGCCGGCCTGCCCGGCATCGTCCTCGTCGGCTCCATGGATATCGTCACCCCGCGCTCCCAGTCCGAGCTCATCTGCTCCCACTGGCCCGAGGCCGAGCTCCGCGTCGTCGACGGCTCCGGCCACATGGTCATCCTCGAAGAACCCGAGGCCGTCTCCCAAGCGCTCGCCGAGCTTATCGAGCCGGTCCTCGCTCAACGCTGACATACGCACCGCGTATGCCGAAAGCCCGCCAGCAGAACTGCTGACGGGCTTTTCATGAGCGCGGCGTGGAATTACTCCTCGTCGGTGCTCGTGGAGTAGGTCTTCGTCGGATCATCCAGGTGGAGGTCCTTCGCAGCCTGCTCGGCGACGGAGCGGTCGATCGTGCCGTCCTGGGCCAGGCCCGAGAGCACGGCCACTACGATGGATTCGGTATCCGAGTTGAAGAAGCGGCGAGCCGCCTCACGTGTATCGGAGAAGCCAAAGCCGTCGGTACCCAGCGCGATATAGGTGCCCGGGACGTACGGACGGATCATTTCCTGCAGGTCCGTGGTGAAGTCAGAGACACCCACGAACGGGCCGTCGAAGCCCTCGAGCTGCTGCGTGGCGAACGCCTTCTCCGGCTCCTGGCCCTTCTGCAGAGCAGCCTTGGCCTTGGCGGCGCCATCGCGGGCCAGCTCGACCCACGAGGTCACGGAGAACAGCGAGGCCTTAACGTCGTAGTTCTCCGCCAGGATCTCCTGTGCGCGCAGCGCCTGGTGGACACCCACGCCAGAAGCCAGGATGTTGGCCGGAATCGAACCCTTCTCCGGGGTGGAGTAGTGGTAGATACCGCGATGGAGACCCTCGACGTCGAGGTTCTCCGGCTCGGCCGGCTGGTGGACCGGCTCGTTGTACACGGTGAGGTAGTACATGATGGCCTCGTCGTTGTCGCCGTACATGCGGTCAATACCGCGGTGGACGAGGTGCGCAATCTCGTACGCGAACGCCGGGTCGTAGGAGACGACCGCCGGGTTCGTGGACGCGAGCACCGGGGAGTGGCCGTCCATGTGCTGCAGGCCCTCGCCCGTGAGCGTGGTGCGGCCAGCCGTGGCGCCGATGATGAAGCCGCGGGCCATCTGGTCCGCCGCCGCCCAGAATGCGTCGCCGGTGCGCTGGAAACCGAACATCGAGTAGAAGATGTAGAGCGGGATCATGGCCTCGCCCTGCGTCGCATACGACGTCGCCGCCGCGGTAAACGACGCGGTGGCGCCGGCCTCGGTCAGACCCTCGGCGAGAATCTGGCCCGTCTCGGACTCACGGTAGGAGAGCATGAGGTCGTGGTCGACCGGCACGTAGTTCTGGCCCTTGGGGTTCCAGATCTTCAGCGTCGGGAACCAGGAATCCAGGCCGAAGGTACGGGCCTCGTCTGGCATCATCGGGACAATGCGCTTGCCAATCTCCTTGTCGCGCATGATCTCCTTGAAGGTACGCACCAGAGCCATGGTCGTGGCGACCTTCTGCTTGCCCGAGCCCTTGCGCACGGAACGCAGCTTGTCGATGTCCTGCACGTGCAGACGCTCGAAGTCCGCGCGGCGCTCCGGCAGGAAGCCGCCCAGCTCTTTACGACGCTCGAGCATGTACTTGATCTCCGGTGCATCCATGCCCGGGTGGAAGTACGGCGGGTTGTACGGATCGGCCTCGAGGACCTCATCCGGAATCGGGATACCCTGCTTGTCGCGGAAGAGCTTGAGGTCCTCCAGCGTGAGCTTCTTCATCTGGTGGGTGGCGTTGCGGCCCTCGAAGTTGTGGCCCAGGCCGTAGCCCTTAATCGTGTGGGCCAGGATGACGGTCGGCTTGCCGGTGCCGCGGTTCTCCAGCGCCTTGGAGTAGGCGGCGTAGATCTTGCGGTAGTCGTGGCCGCCGCGGCGCAGCGCCCAGATTTCCTCATCCGACATGTCCTCGACCAACTTGAGCGTGCGCTCGTCGCGGCCGAAGAAGTGCTCACGCACGTACGCACCGTCATTCGCCTTGAACGTCTGGTAGTCACCGTCCGGCGTGGTGTTCATGATGTTGATGAGCGCGCCGTCTTTATCGGCCTCAATGAGCTTGTCCCACTCGCGGCCCCAGATGATCTTGATGACGTCCCAGCCTGCGCCGGTGAAGAAGGACTCGAGCTCCTGGATGATCTGCGTGTTGCCACGCACCGGGCCGTCGAGACGCTGCAGGTTGCAGTTGATGACGAAGGTGAGGTTGTCTAGGCCGTAGAGCGGCGCCATCTGCAGCAGACCGCGAGACTCCGGCTCGTCCATCTCGCCGTCGCCCAGGAATGCCCACACGTGCTGGTCTGAGGTGTCCTTGATGCCGCGCTGCTCCAGGTACTTGTTGAAGCGTGCCTGGTAAATCGCGTTAATCGGGCCGAGACCCATGGACACGGTCGGGAACTCCCAGAACCACGGCAAGCCGCGCGGGTGCGGGTAGGAGGGAAGGCCCTCGCCCTCGCCGCGGGAGTGCTCCTGGCGGAAGCCGTCCAAGTCATGCTCGGACAGGCGGCCCTCCATGAAGGCGCGCGCGTACATGCCCGGGGAGGCGTGGCCCTGGAAGAAAACCTGGTCGCCGCCGGACGGATCGTCCTTGCCCTTGAAGAAGTGGTTGAAGCCGACCTCGTAGAGCGGAGCTGCGCCTGCGTACGTGGAGATGTGGCCGCCCACGCCAACGCCCGGGCGCTGCGCGCGGTGCACCATAATGGCCGCGTTCCAGCGGATCCAACGGCGGTAGCGCTTCTCCAGTTCCTCATCACCAGGGAACTCGGGCTCGAGGGTGGTGGGGATGGTGTTCACGAAGTCAGTGGAGGTCAGCGACGGCATGGGCACGCGCTTCGCAGACGCACGCTCCAGCAGGCGCAGCATGAGGTAGCGCGCGCGTTCCGGGGTGTTGTCCTCCAGCAGACCGTCGAGAGAATCCATCCACTCACGAGTTTCTTCCGGGTCAGTGTCGTGCATGTACGACGCGACGCCGTCGCGGATGAGCGGGAAGTTAGAGTCGCTGCCGAGCGATTCCAATTCTGCCATGGTGCATTCCTCCAAATGGTGGGCTTTTAAAACAGTACGTTCCAGAATACGCGTAAACGACCCCGGAGCTTTGCTAAGGATAAGTGAAGAATCTCTCGTGTTAAATCCTGCAGCTTAATCCCGGTCGTCCTGTGAATATTGCTAACTTTGTGGCCTTTACCTTTGCGGCCCCGCTTTCCGATGCCCCCTCGCCCCACCGTGTCCTGCCCACCGCAACCACCGAAAGTGGCGTGGACAACGAGAATTTTCCCTAATAATGCGTTAAAGTGCCCAGATATGACCACTCAATTGGAGGATTACGCACGCAAGTTAGGCATCGAAGAGGGGCAGGTCGCCCTGGAACTGGGTTGGGACGAAGACTGCGACCCTGCCATCTCCGAAGCCATTGAAGATGTCTTGGGTGACGATTTCCTCGATGAAGAAACTGATGAATTGTGTGACGTCGTTGTCATCTGGTGGCGCGAGGAGGACGGCGACTTGGTCGACGGCCTCGTCGATGCACTGCGCCCCCTCGCCGACCACGGCACCATTTGGCTTTTGACCCCGGGTGCTGGCCTGTCTGGCACCATCGCCCCTGGCGTGATTGCCGAGTCCGCGCAGCTCGCCGGCCTCGTCCAGACCAAGGCGGAGCGTCTCGGCGACTGGCAAGGCTCCTGCCTCGTCGGCCGCGGCTACACCAAGAAATAACCCCCATTTTGTCCGGCGTCGCGCGTCCTATACACTTTCTTGAGTGTTGTGACGCGCTCCGCGCGGCCGGCATTCACGCGGCGTTAGCTCAGCTGGGAGAGCAACTGGTTTACACCCAGTAGGTCGGGGGTTCGAGCCCCTCATGCCGCACCACTCTGAAGTCTCGCGAAATCGTTCCTATCGATGTCGCGAGATTTTAATTATTTTTCGGGGGTTCATGGGTTAAGGGACAATGTCCCTTAAGCCTCATTTGGTGGGTCCTGACCCAGTAAGTTTGGGTGGTATTTCTTTGATTCGTCGAGTTTGTGTTTGTCCCATATTTCTCCGGTGTGAGGGTCTACTGCTGTGATGTTGTTGTTGATGCATACGAGGTTGATGTCGGCTGTTGCGTGTTTTCGTCCGACGTAGAGTTTGCGCAGTTGCCCTTTCCATCTGAGGGTTACTTTGCCTCATCTCACCCATGACGCCGGTGGGCTCAATGACCCAATCGGGAAACACGACCGTGGAATAGTGCCCGTCGACATCTAAGATTTCGTCCGCATCCCCTTCTATTCCTTAGCCCCGTACCCAGGTCACGCAAAGCTTTGTTTTGCATCACGGTGCGCCGTTAAAGCCCCATCCAAAGGAGAATCGGGCTCTCCAACCTCTGAATACTCAAACCCGTTGACTACCACGACTACTGCTCTAGCGGCCTTCATCTACGGATTCCTCTCCGTGTTGATGTACATCACCAAAGCAGAGTTTGGCCCCAAACGCCTCAAACCATCTTCAGTTGCTTTACTACTGGGCTGGAGAACCTGCAGCCAGATAGCGGAGATTTCCGACGAACTTCGAACACGGGAAAAGCTGCCAGGCCTATTCTGCCTTTTCTCTTTTTCTGGCTTGTCTGCGCTCACGCCTTTGGGCACGCTTTGCTTTGCGGATATCGACGACCCAACGCGGAACAAAAGGCCACGGAAGTGGAACCCCAACCGCGCCCGTAAATCCAATGACTCCGACAACGAAAGCTGCCACGAGCGGAACCTTCAGCACCGTGTAGACAAACTCGGGAGGGTTGGCACTTGCGACCAACCCCATGGCGCCGCCAACGCCCATAATGAGCGAGCAGTAAGGATAAATGAAAAGGACCCCATCACTTTCTGCGCCTACAAAGTCGACGTCGTCGTACCACTTTTCCGATCTGGGTTGCCTCCGCACGCACCGGATGTAGTAGGTCCAGTAGAGCACCATGACAAGCACTAACCCGGCGCATACAAGCAGCACAGTAACATCGCCGTTCATAGAATAGGCCTCCCGTGGCTGTCGGTTGCGGTATGTATAAACGCTACCAGCGCCTGCAGGGGTGCGGCGTAGGACGAAAACAACATGTGGATGCGGGCAAGCGCCCGAACCACGGACGCGGACTTGACCTTTTGGAAGCAGATCCCGCCACAGGAAATAATAACGATCAAGGCAAATGCCTAGGAACAAAACTCGGGGCACTTCAGTTCCTTCTTTTTCGAGGTGCCAGCGGATGGTGTGGGCGCCGTTGTCTTGGCCGGTGTCGGTGAGTTCCTGGCGCAGTTCGAGGATGCGTTTAACGATCTGTGTCGGGGTTGCTCGGGGGTTGGTGTGCGGGCGTTTGGATTGGGGTTCTAGGGCTTGTAGGCCGCCGTGGCGGTAGCGCTTAGGAGGGTGCGGATCCATCGGGTGCTTACGCCGAAGAGTTCGGCTGCGTCGGTGTGTTTCATGCCGGTCATAAGGATGGTCTCGACGATGACGCAGTTGGAGGTTTGTTGCTTTCCCATGTGCTGATTGTGGCTGGAAATGGGCGGATCGATGTCTCGCTACATCGCCGGGGGCTTCAGTTGGACTCATTTGTGCAGGCCGGCTTAGTTTGGGTGGAACAGCGGAACGGTGTTGTCGGACATCAGGGGCGTGGGTGGGCGGATCGATGTCGCGAGACATAGCGGATCGATGTCACGGAACCAGACACCTCATGCCGCACCACAAGAAACCCCGTTCTGGCTCCCAGAACGGGGTTTCGTGTATGAGCCGCACACTTCCTTGAACTTAATCCGGTCCGCCGTCGCGAAAGCCGTCCTTAGGTTCAATCAACTGACGTGGCGAGGGCGTCCCAGAGTCTGGCTAGAAGCGCTCGCGCCCGCGCTTGTTGAACTTCTCGTAGTAGTCCGGCTTCGCGTCGCCGTAGCGCGTGCGGGAACGGCGCGACGCGGGCGCAGCGGGGGTGGTCGCGGGTGTTGCGGTCTCGGCAGGCGCTGCAGCTGTTTGAGCAGATTCCGCAGACTCAGAGGACTCAGCCGGTTCTGGCGAAGGCTCCGGCGCGGAACCCGCGGCCTCGGCGTCGGTCGTCGCGGCGGCAGCCATGGCGGCTTCTTCTTCGCGCAGGCGGCGGCGTTCACGCAGCTCGGCGTAGACGAAGTAGATAAGGCCTAGCGGAGCCATGATGCCGAAGGCGATCCACTGGAAGCCGTAGGACAGGTGCGAGCCGCGGTCGAGTTGGGGGACCGGAATGGGGTTGAGCACGCCGGGCTGGTCGTCGTGGGAAATTTGGACGTAGTCCGTGCCCAGCGTGAGGTTCTCAAGCTTGCCCACCTGGCCGGGGTTGATGGAGTAGACCTGCGTGTAGCCCTGGTCCTCGATGGGGGCGGAGGTGTGGACGCGCTCGGCGGTGCGCAGCATCGCGGTGAGCGTGACCTCGCCGGTGGGTACCGGCTCGATGGTCGGCACAGCGTTGCCCTCGCCGGCGGCGACCCAGCCGCGGTCGACGAGCATGGTGAGTCCGTCGTTCGTTTCGAAGGGCACGAGCGACTGATACGTGGGGCCGGACTCGACGGGGCGCAGACGCAGGAGGACTTCCTTGTCCGCGAGGTAGCGACCCTGCAGCGTGACGCGGGTCCATTCCTTGTTGGCGATTTCGCCGGTGGACGTCACCGCATCAATGAGCGGGACGGGATCGGACTCGTAGGCGGCCTCGATCTCGTGATTGCGCTCGACGATGTCGTGGTCCTTGCCCAGCTGCCACGGCGCGAGCGTGGTGAATGCGAAGTAGGAAAAGACCACGACGAAGAGCGTGAGCAGAACCCACTGGGGCTTGAGAAACGTCTTCAACACAGTTGGGAAGTCTACGCGTTCTCGCGAATCCAATCGAGTAGCCCGGGAACCGCCGCTTCGATGTTCTTGCGGGTCGTCGTGAAGTCGTCCTCCGTCCCGTAATACGGGTCAGCGACATCGGGGCCAGACGCATTCGGGTCGAAGGAGCGCATGAGGACGACGCGCTCCGGATCAACGCCGCGCTTGAGGAGTTCCTCGCGGTGGCCGGAGTCCATGGCGATAAAGAGGTCGGCGTCCATGTGTTCTTCGCCCAGCTGGGCGGCGCGGTGGGCGGCGCCGTCGTGGCCAGCGCGGCGCAGTTCGGCGATGGCGCGCTCGTCCGCGCCCTGGCCCACGTGCCAGCCGCCGAGGCCGCACGAAGAGGTACGGGCGGCGAGATCGAGCATGTCGTTTTCCATGGCGTCGCGGACAATGACCTCGGCCATGGGGGAGCGGCAGATATTGCCGGTGCAAACAAAGACGAGGTGCAGGCGCTTATCCGGCTCGCCGGAGTCGACATGAGGTGTGGTCATGGCGTCTAGGATAGTGGGCCAGAGCCTGAAACGAGAAAGCGAGATTATGACTACTGTTGGCGACATTCGCGCGGTGATGGATGCGGCCTACCCGCCGCACCTGGCGGAGAAGTGGGATGCGGTGGGGCTTATCTGCGGCGACCCCGCGGCCGAGGTGAAGAAAGTAGCCTTCGCGCTCGACTGCACGCAGGCCGTCGCCGAGCGTGCCGTGGCGATCGGCGCCGACATGCTCATCGTCCATCATCCTCTGCTGCTGCGCGGCGTGACAAGCGTTGCTGCCGATACCCCTAAGGGCAAGGTCGTCCACACCCTCCTCGCCGGAGGGGTTGCCCTTTTCGCCGCGCATACCAACGCGGACAAGGCCCGCCCGGGTGTGAACGATCGCCTCGCCGAGCTCGTGGGCATAAAGCCTGGCCGTCCCATCGTGCCGGTCGACCCTGAGGTCATCGACCACTGGGGACTCCACGTCCCGGCCAAGGATGCCGAGACCGTCAAGGCCGCCGTCTTCGCCGCGGGCGCTGGCGCCATCGGCAATTACCACGAGTGCTCCTTCGAATTTGCGGGCCAGGGCCAATTCAAGCCGGTGGAGGGAGCCAACCCGACGGAAGGGGACATCGGAAAGCTTGAGCGCGTCGACGAACTGCGCGTGGAATTTGTCGCGCCCTCCTCGAAGCGCGGTGCCATTGAACAGGCGATCTTTGAGGCGCATCCGTACGAGGTGCCGGCTTTCGAGATCGTCGAGACAGTCGGCCGTAAGGACCTGGACACGGCGCTGGGGCTGGGGCGCATCGGCAAGCTTGAGCGGCCTATGCGTCTGCGGGAATTTACGCAGCAGGTGGCCAATGCTCTGCCGGAGACGGTGTGGGGCGTGCGCGCGGCCGGCGACCCGGACCGGACGGTGGAGACCGTCGCGGTGAGCTCCGGCTCGGGCGATAGCTTCCTGGAGGCGGCGGCGAAGCTCGGCGCGGATGTGTACGTGACCTCGGATCTGCGCCACCATCCGGTGGATGAGACCTTGCGCGCACACGATATCGCGGTGATCGATGCCGCACATTGGGCGAGCGAATTTCCGTGGACCGGGCAGGCGCGCGATATTGTGGTGGAGGCAACCGGCGTCAGCGCCGAGATTATCGAGTTGCGCACCGACCCATGGACGATCAGCGCACACAAGGAGAACTGAACTATGAAACTGCGCGTAGAACTGCACGAGGTACTGCTCGAGTTGGCGAACCTTCAGCGCTCCCAGGGCGTGGCTGTAGATGAACAGCTGCCTGAGGAGAAGGAAGTCGCCAAGCAGGAACAGAAGCTCGCCCGCCTGCGCAACGCCGCGGGTTCGGCCCAGATGGCTGTGGACGATATGGAGGCGGAGATTCTGCGCATCCAGTCTGACGAGCGCAAGCTGCGTCGCCGCGAGCGCGACGACAAGGCGCAGCTCACCGCGGAGCTCGACCCGGAAAAGCGCCGTGACCTGGAGCACGACCGCTACACCGCGAAGTCTCGCATTGCGGATCTCATGAGCGAGCTGCAGGAAGCCCACAACGAGATTCACGCGCTGCGCAACAACGTGGACGTCCACGGCGCCCAGATTTCCGAGGCCGAGCGTCAGCTTGAGGCCGCCCGCCGCGAAGCTCAGGCTGCCCGCGATGCCCTCGAGGCCCAGCCGGATCCCACGGTGCGCATCTCTGAGCTGCGCGACCTGCTGCCCACGGACGTGCTCGAGGAATACGACCGCCTCCGCGTCGAAAACGGCGTGGGCGCCGCGAAGTTCAAGAACCGCGCGTGCGGATCCTGCTACATCGAGCTCCCGCCGGCCGCCGTGGGCTCCATCCGCGGCGCCGCTCCAGAAGAGCTGCCCGAGTGCCCGGACTGCGGCGCGCTCCTCGTTCGCTAACTATTTTTTAAAGGCTGGTCAATGAAGGTCGTCATGTACACGGACGGCGGCTCGCGCGGCAACCCCGGCGTCGCCGGCTCCGGCACCGTCGTCTACGCCGCGGACGGAGTCACCGTCCTGCGTGAAATCGCCTACGTCGTGGGCAAGGGTTCTACCAATAACGTCGCCGAGTACCACGGACTCCTGCGTGGCCTCGAGGCCGCCCGCGACCTAGGTGCCACCGAGGTGGAGACCTACATGGACTCCAAGCTCGTCGTCGAGCAGATTTCCGGGCGCTGGAAAATCAAGCACCCGGACATGCAAAAGCTCGCGCTCGAGGCCCGCCGGATCATCTCTGGCTTCCAGTCTTTTTCCATTACCTGGGTCCCGCGTGCGAAGAACAAGGTGGCCGACGCCCTGTCCAACGACGCCATGGACGCCTGTGCTGCCGGGCACCCCGTCGGCATTGTCCAGCGTGCCGATGCCCCCGCTACCGAGACTCCGTCTCCCGCCCCCGCGCCGGCCTCTGACTCGGAGACCCCTATTCCTGCCTCCAACCTGTCCTGGCTCGGGGAGCGCGGACCCGTCACGCGCCTCATCCTCCTGCGGCACGGTGCCACCGCCATGAGCGAGGCCCACCAGTACGCCGGGCGCACCGACGCTGAGCTGTCCTCCGCGGGCCGCGCCCAAGCCGAGGCCGCCGCCCGCGCCGCCTCCCGCTGGAGCATAGATGCCATCGTCTCGAGCCCTTTGCAACGCTGCCGCGACACCGCGCAGGCTGTCGGCTCCGCTGTGAACCTGCCCGTGCTCACCGCCGACAACCTGCGCGAGATGGACTTTGGTGCCTGGGAAGGCCACACCTTCGACGAAGCCCACCAGCGCGACCCCGAACTACACTCCGAGTGGCTCGAGGACACGTCCATCGCCCCGCCGGGCGGCGAGTCCCAGCAGGCGCTGCACCGCCGCGTGCTCAAAGCCCGCCGCGCCCTCGTCGATGAGTACCCCGGAAAGACCGTCCTCGTGGTAAGCCACGTGGGCCCCATCAAGGATCTCCTGCGCCAGGCCCTCGGCACCGGCGCCGCGACCGTAAACCACATCTTCCTCGACCTGGCCTCCGTCTCCGTTGTCGAGTTCTGGGATTCAGGCTCGCTCGTCCGCTCGATTAACGATGTCTCGCACCTGGGGCTAAACTAGAAAGTCGCGAATGAGCCGACCGGACGAACGCGACGCGCCGAACTACCGCTTTGACAGCGGCCAGCGGACGCCGAGGAAAGTCTGGACTCCACAGAGCACGGTGGTTGCTAACAGCAACCCGGGGCGACCCGCGGGCAAGTGCAACAGAAAGTAGACCGCCGGGGACATCGTTTGCGATGTCCCCGGTAAGGGTGAAACGGTGCGGTAAGAGCGCACCAGTACCGTCAGCGATGGCGGTAGCTGGGTAAACCCCACTGGGAGCAAGGCATCACGGCTCGCCACTGGCGGGCCTGCTCAGGTGATTGAGGGCTGCTCGCCCAAGCCTGAAGGTAGCTGCTTGAACCAACTGGCAACGGTTGGTCTAGATGGATGTTCGTCGCGCCACCCACACGGGCGGCGTACAGAATCCGGCTTATAGGTCGACTCATTCGCCCTTTTTAACGGCTAGGCTGGCTCACTATGAAGCTGTATGCCGCCCCGCTCGATTTCCAACCCGTCGCCGAGGAATTCGGCATCGAGCGTGCCTTCCCGCCCGCTGTCGAGGAGGAAGCCCGCAACGCGCGCGACCGCTTCGCTGATATCCGTCGCGACGCGCGCGACACCCCGCTGGTGACCATCGACCCGGCCGGCTCCATGGATTTGGACCAGGCCGTCCACATCGAGGCCACCGCCACCGGCTACACCGTCCACTACGCCATCGCTGATGTTATGGCGTTCATTGCGCCGGGCTCGCCGCTGGAAGTCGAGGGCTTCAAGCGCGGCCAAACCATCTACCTGCCGGACGAACCCGCACGCCTGCATCCCGCAGCCTTGTCTGAGGACGCCGCCAGCTTGCTTCCCGATGCACCCCGCCCCGCCGTCCTCTGGACCTTCCAGCTTGACTCTGCCGGCGAGGTGTCCTCCTTCGACGTCGAGCGCGCCCTCGTCCAATCCCGCGCCCGACTTGATTACGAGGCCGTCCACGCCGATCTCGTGGCAGGCCACCTGCATTCCTCCATCGCGCTCCTGCCCGAGGTCGGCGCCCTGCGCCAGGCTTCGAGCCTGCGCCGCTCCGCCATCAACCTGCGCGTGCCTTCCCAATCCGTCGAGGAGACCACCACCGAGTCCGGCGAGACTGTCTTCGAATTGCTCGCCGAGCCGCGCTACGAGGTGATGGACTTCAACTCGGAGATCTCCCTTCTTACCGGCATGTGCGCGGGCCAGCTCATGGCCTCCCACGGCGTCGGGCTCTTGCGCACCTTGCCGGCTGCTTCGCCTGAGTCCGAGGCTTCCTTTCGCTCCGAAGTCGCCGCACTCGGTTTCGACCTTACGGACCAGTCGATTTCGGAATTTTTGCTCAGTGTCGATCCCGATACCCCGCGTGGCATGGCCGCGATGCGTGAAGCCCAGTACCTCCTCCGCGGCGCCGGCTACCAGTGGCTCACCCCTGACGAGGAGCCTGAGGTCCACGCCGGTATCGGCGGCTACTATGCCCACGTCACCGCGCCGCTGCGCCGTCTCGCGGACCGCTTCGCCACCGAGGTCTGCCTCGCCCTGTCTGCCGGCGAGCCTGTGCCCGAGTGGGTCTCCTCCCGCGCAGATGATCTCCTGGAAACAATGAAGCGCACGAACACCGTCGCCTCCCAAGTCGACCGCGCCTGTCTCAAGCTCACCGAGGCCACCGTCCTCGCCCCGTGGGTGGGCACCAACTTCGATTCGATCATCCTCGACTCGGATCCCGAGAAGTCCAAGGCCCGCGCGTTCGTCACCACGCCGCCCATCGTCGCCGACGTCATCGGTGCGCCCGAATCCGGCGCCGAAACCGCCATCTCTCTCGTGCGCGCCAATCCCGCCGCGCGCTCTGTTGCCTTCGCCTGGCCTGCGGATTAGCTTTCCTGGCATTCGTGGCAGGGGCGATTGTTAGCCTGTCGGTCCATCCACCCATTGAGTAGGAAGGACCGGATTGATGATGGACTATCCAGTATCTGAGGCCAGCCTCGTGAAGGCATGCACTGCACTCTACGGTGATGACAGCAAAGTCGATGAGTATCGGCAGACCGTCCGCGGCGCGTTCAACCAGCTTGTCGCCACCGGCATGAATGAGACCGTGGCCCGCGAAGTCGTCCAAGCCCAGTACATCGACGAGGTCGTCGAAGGCGAACGCCAGCGCCGCGCCCATGAGGACCGTCTGGCCACCATCACGCCCATCCCAGTGCCCGACGACCCCGATGAGTACGACGCCATCCTTGAACAGGGCATGCGGGAAATGAACGGCGACGGCGAGTGTGAAACCGAGGAAGAATTCCAGATTCGCTATAAGAATTTCTTCTAATCATCCGCGCCAGCGTGCAACAGCGTGGGACGAACGACTTGTTCGTCCCACGCTTCTTTTTATCCGCTCAACCTTCCGCCAGCGCAAAGTGAATTTTTGGTTTCCAACGCGACAAATCATCGAGTTTCAGGCATGCTTGGTGGGCAGAGGGGGACGCCTTTCGGGCCCCAGCCGACGGCGTTGAACTCCTTGAACTCCCCAACGTTTATTTGTTGATCGAAGTTTTAAGGAAAATACATGTTAAGACCACTGCATAATGTGGCGTGCCTTGGCATAGTTGCAGCCTTTCTCACAGGCTGCACCGTCAGCGACGCCGAGCCACAGCCTGCCGTCGGAACTGCCGTCGGAACTGCCGCCGCCGCAAGCCCCGCGGCGCCTGCACCAGACACCGCTGACGACGAAGCACGAGAGGACCAAGCGTCAATTGATTTGGGCGGCTGGTCGATGCCTGAACCGGGACCTTTTGATTTGGCAACCTATCAAGCAGATCCTTTCGAGCCGTGTAAGGAAATCCCAGATGAAGTGTTGCAGCGACTGGGATACCGAACTCAAGAAATAACCGTCTCGGATCTGCTGCCATACCCCTGTGTTTTGGTTCCACTTCAGCGAGATCTGCATGGCGGTAATTTGTTCATGACTTCTGAAGATTTTCCGGTTGACGATCTTCCGAGCCGCGGCGTAGCGATACTTGATGACACTGTAAGTGGAGTACCTGCTGCAAAGATAGGTCAGAATTCTGACTCATCAAAGGATCGAGGTTGTCTTGTAGCGCTGGAAACGGAGCGCGGTACGGTCGCTATTCATTATCGGAACTTGTCAGTGGGGTTGCCCGCAAATCGTGGACACGTAGT
>NZ_KV796399.1:0-805 GCF_001809185.1 Corynebacterium sp. HMSC072G08 | reverse complement strand
GGGTTAAGTGACAATTTTCGATTTTGTGACCTTGGATGACTGTGTCGTTTTGAGGAGTCGTCTGCACGGATTTCAGAAGTCCTCTGTACTATCGCCATCCACTCCGGAGAGGCCGCGAACGTTCGTCCACTTCATCTGGAACGCGATTCGACAGAGCGCATTCAATACGATGGTCTTTTTCTCCCTGCGAAGGATGGGGGCAGTTTAGGGTGCCAGGGTGTTGACCAGATCGAGGAATTCCTCAGCGTAGGCAATTTGCTTGCGTAGCTTTTCGTAGCGGGTGCGCGTCTCCTCACGAATGTCGGCAAGGGTGGCCTTGGCATTACTCCGTGCCTGCTGTGCGGGATCACTGTCCTGCCCGCCATCTGAACTATGAAGAATCTCCGCAGCTTCCAGGAATTCCCGCATCTGATCCAGAGTAAACCCCAGCGGTTTCATCCGTCGCACCAGCAAAACACGACGTACATCAGCCTCACTATAAAGCCTGAACCCACCAGGGCTACGCCCCGATGGGGTAATCAGGCCGACGTTGTCATAATAACGCAAGGTGGGAATCGACAACCCCGTCTGGTCAACGACCTCGCCGATCTTGAAATTACTGTTTTGCATTGCCTGTTCTCCTTCACGGTGATGTTGCCCACGGGTTCCTGTGCCTGGGTTGGCGGTTGAGTAAAACTCCCGCTACCATGACCACCATCACCAAACCTAAAGTTACTAGAGGGTTGGATTCCTTTCGGGCGTTCGCCCAGTTACCTATCCCCTCAAAGATTGGACATCTATGACTGAAACTAGCACGGCGGCCCCC
>NZ_KV796398.1:0-56986 GCF_001809185.1 Corynebacterium sp. HMSC072G08 | reverse complement strand
GCGGCGACACGAATGTCGCGAACCTTGTGCCGTTATGCCGGTTCCATAACGGGCGCAAGGCCGATGGTGATTCGTATACCCGTGATGCCGAGGGCAATTACTGGTACGTCACGCCGTATGGCAAGCGCCTACTCTGCACCGTGGACTAACAGCCGAAAGGAAACCCCAGCCAAGGCTGGGGTCATTCGGCATGCCTTCGTGCGGGATGGAGGAAACGACCGAGGTTAATGAAATGGGTATTCATTTATGCAGGTCGGGGGTAAAAATGCGATCTTTGCAGTCTGGATGTGCTATGTCACTCATCGCGTAGGTTTCGTGTTAGGTCATAGTTTTGCGGAATTTGCAGCGGGGTAGGGCGGCTCGCGCACGCGGGCGAGATTTCTAGTCTGGGTGACGTCATCGACCCGTAGTAAAGGAGTACATAATGAGTGATACATTCACTGCCGCTGTCGTCGAAGAATTCGGACCTACCCTGAATATCCGCGAGGCGGATCTTCCGGAACCGGGTCGCAACCAAGCACTTGTGCGTAACCTTGCGTCGGGCATCTGCCACACGGACGTCCACGCCGCGGAAGGCGACTGGCCTGTGAAGCCGGAGCCACCGTTCATCCCGGGGCACGAGGGCGTGGGCGAAGTGGTCAAGCTGGGGCCGGGCGAGCACACCGTCGAGGTAGGCGACATTGTGGGCAACGTCTGGCTGTGGTCCGCGTGTGGTGTGTGCGAGAAGTGCCGCACCGGCTGGGAAACGCTGTGTGACGAGGCGGAGTATGGTGGCTACACTGTGGACGGCTCGTTCGGCGAGTACATGCTCGTGGACACCCGCTACTGCGCGCGCATCCCGGAAGGCTCGGACCCGATCGAGGTCGCGCCGATTCTTTGCGCTGGCGTCACGGTCTACAAGGGCCTCAAGGTCTCAGAGACACGCCCGGGCCAGTTCATGGTCATCTCCGGCATCGGTGGACTGGGGCACATCGCGGTGCAATACGCCGTCGCCATGGGCATGCGCGTCATCGCGGTGGATATCTCAGAAGAGAAGCTAGCGCTGGCGAAGAAGCACGGCGCCGAGTACACCGTCAACGCCAAGGAAGCGGACCCGGCCGAGGCCGTTACTGAGTACACCAAGGGCGGCGCCCACGGCGTGCTCGTCACGGCCGTTCACCCGCAGGCGTTCGGCCAGGCCATCGGCATGGCGCGCAAGGGCGGCACCATCGTCTTCAACGGCCTGCCGCCGGGAGAGTTCCCCGCGCCCATCTTCGACATTGTCTTCAAGGGCCTCACCATCCGCGGCTCGCTCGTGGGTACACGCCAGGATCTCGAGGAGGCGCTCGACTTCTACGCCCGTGGAATGATTAAGCCGACGGTCGAGGAGGTCAAGCTCGACGACGTCAACGAGGTCTTCGAGGGACTTATCAAGGGCGGCATCGAAGGCCGCCGCGTCATTCGCTATTAGGGCGGAGTCCGCGCCGCACGCACGCGGCGCGGACGCATCTAGGCCGTGGCCTCGAAGAGCCCGCGGCCCCACCAATCGTTGTCATCTGCAAGCCCCGGCGGGCAGGCGAAGATGGCAGACGACTCGTAGCGCACGTACTCATTCATCTTGTCCGACTTCGCGAGCTTCTTTTGAATGGGGATAAACCGCTCGGCAGGGGAGTTGACGATCGCGATGAAGAACAACCCCGCGTCCATATGCCCGAAGTCGTCGATGCCATCCGTGAAGTTATACGCACGCCGTAGCATGCGCGCCCCGCCATTTTCCTGGTGGCTCGCTAGCCGCGCATGCGCCGTAAGCGGAATGACCGGGCCCGACGTACCGACATACTCGTCGAGCGGCAGCTCGTCGAACTCGTTCTCACGGCCGAGCGGCGCGCCTGAGCTCTTGACGCGACCAAACGTCTCCTCCTGGTCGGAGAGCACCTGCCGGTCCCAATTCTCCAGCAGCATACGAATGCGTCGCGTGATGAGGAACGTGCCGCCGTCGAGCCACGAGTTCGTGCCGGAGACCCAGATATGTTCGTCCGCCAGGTCGGTGTCCTCGGCCTTGATATTGTTCGTGCCGTCTTTAAACCCGAAGAGGTTGCGCGGCGTTTGTTGCTCGCGAGTCGTCGTCGACGCATGCCCGAAGCCAAGCTGCGACCACTTGTACTCCACGACGCCGCGGCCAGCGCGCGCGAGGTTCCGGATGGCATGCACGGCGACCTGCGGGTTGTCCGAGCATGCCTGGATGGCAATATCGCCGCCGCAGAGCTTGCCGATGAGCTGGTCTCCCGCAAACTTTGGCAAATCCTCCAGCTCGGCCGGACGTGCGGAGGCAAAGCCAAAGCGCTCGTCAAAGAGCGAGGGGCCAAAGCCGATGGTGAGCGTGAGGTTCGCCGGCTCCAGGTCGTAGGCCTCGCCGGTATCCTGCGGGACAGAGTGCTGGCCGACCTCGGAGATATCCTCATCGACAGCGGTCTGGCCCCGCGTCATGCGCCGCGCCATGGCGGTCCACGTGCGCAGGAGCTCCTCGAGTTCCGCGCGGTCTTTTGATACGACGTTGAACGCCGCGAAGTGGAGACGGTCCTGCTGCGCCGTGACGATGCCGGCCTGGTGCGGGCCGTTGAACTTTACGATAGCTGCGGCGGCCGTGACTCCATCCCGGCCGGAACTATCGGAGCATGCTGTGACCGTCCCCGCGGCGAGTAGACCGGCCCCGCCGAAGAGCGCGCGACGGCTAAAAGAACGACTCATGGCTAGCTCGCTACGACTTCCTGGACGGTGGAGACTTTTTCGGTGAGGACATCGAGGGCATCGGAAAGCTTGCGGCGTTCGTCTTGAGAGACCTTGTCGTAGGAGACGAAGCCATCGCCCTCGCGGTACGTGTCGAGCAGCGTCTGGACGGCGTCGAAACGCTCGTTGATGTCGGTGAGCAGCTGTGGGTCGCGCTCGTTGAGCGCCTTCTCCAGCGACGCGATGGCCGCGCGGGAGCCGTCGAGGTTTGCCTGGAAGTCGTAAAGGTCGGTATGGGAGAAGATGTCTTCTTCGCCGGTGATCTTGGACGTGGCGATCTCGTCGAGCAGGCCCTGAGCGCCGGACGCGATCTGGACGGGCGCGAGCGTGTAGTCGTCCGCGGCCACGCCGTCGACGAGCTCCGCGATGTCCTGTTTGAGCTGGGCGGCGTCCGCCTTGGTCTCGTCCGTGATCTTCTTGTTTACCCAAAGATCCTTTTCGATCTTGTGGAAGCCGGACCAGGTGTCGCCCTCCTGGATGTCGGCCTCGCGCAGGTCGATGCGCGGGTCGAGGTCGTTCGGGAAGGACTCCGCCACGGGTTCGATGCGCTCGTATGGGGTGCGTGCGAGCGGGAAAAGTTCCTTCGCGGTGTCGATATCGTCGGACTCGATGGCGGCGACGAACTCGTCGACCTGCCCCTGCAGCGCGGTGGTCTGCGAGCGGACGTAGGAGATGTACCCGTCGACGGCCTGGGTGAGGACCTCGTCGGTGGAGGCTTCCACGGCCTCGCCGGTCACCTTCAGCGTTTGGGAGAAGCCGTCGCCGACCATTCCCGGCTTACACGTGAGTGTGTAGTCACCCGGGTCCGTTATTTGGACGACGAGCTTGCGGGTGGCGCCTGGGCCGATGTTTTCGACCTCGCCGACGACGCGGCCGCCGGAGGTGTAGACGTAGAACTCCGTGGTCTTCTCACCGTTATTGGTGACTTCGAAGGTCGAGGTGCCGGTGGTGGCCTCGGCGCCGGAGACGGTGCAGGCGTCGTCCGTGGCGGCGACCGTGAAGTTGGTGGATTGCGATTCGTCGACTTTGTCCGCGCAGGCGGTGAGCGATCCCAACGCGAGGCCGGCGACAAGTACAGAGACAGTGCGGTTCATGAGTAGTTAGGCTTTCTTAGTCGGTCGGAGAAACAGGTACAGAGCGATAACGAGGTAGACGGCCCAGCCCACCATGGACAGCGTGGTGGGAGCGGGGACGAGGTTGAAGATGCCCTCGATAAACGTCGCGAGCGCGGTGCCCGGGGCGATGATGTGCGAGACGTCGAAGGCGAGTGTGTGCAGGCCCGGCAGCAGGCCGGCCTCCTGGAGGTCCGTAAGGCCGTAGCGCAGGATGCCTGCGGCGACGATGACGAGCAGGATGCCTGTGACGCGGAAGAACGTGCGCAAGTTGATGCGGATCGCGCCGAAGTACATGGCCACGGCCACCGCGACGGCGATGGCGATGCCTAGCGAGAGGCCAAGCGCTGGCGTGGCCGAGGAACCGTAGGCAAAGGTGTCGAAGACGAGCAGCGCGGTTTCGATGCCCTCGCGGACGACGGCCATAAACGCCAGAACAAAGACAGAGCCGGGGCCGACGGTGATGGCGTGTTCGAGCTTGCCTTCGAGCTCAGCCTTCATATTCTTCGAGGCGCCGTGCATCCACAGCAGCATGTAGCTCACCAGGGCCACGGCGACGAGGCTGCCGATGCCCCCAATAATCTCCTGGCCCACCGTGGTCAGCGTCTTGGTGCCGTAGTAAATGATGGCGAAGACGGCGAGCGTCACGGCGATGGCAGCGGCGACGCCGGCCCAGACCCAGCGCATCTGCTTCGAGTGTCCGGACTTGGTGAGGTAGGCGGCGAGGATGGTGACGACCATGGCGGCCTCGAGGCCCTCGCGCAGGCCGATGAGGAGGTTGGCGAATAACATGGCGTCCTTCCTGAGCAGGTGGGGTGACGGCGGGTCGCGCCGCTTTTATTATCCGACTCAGGTTAGGCTTGACATAATAAAACGGGCGTGATGTGTGACGGCATGCAAAAGGGGCAGCTCACGTAAGGTGAGGCTACCCCAATTTGTGTTAAGCCGCGGTTGCGGCGTGAAGTGCGGAATGTGCTGGTTAGAGCGTGAGACTGCCGTTGACGAGGCCCCACACGGCGGCGATGGCGCCGACGAAGACGAGGGCGACGACGAACCACTCGAAGCCGTTGAAGACGCGCTCCTTCTTGGCTAGGCGCGTGCCGACGTAGGGGATGAGACCCGGGATGACGGCGAGCGCGCCGAGGAGGACGTAGACGAGGTCGGCGGCGTAGATGAGCCACAACGAGTAGATGAAGGCGACGAGGCCAATGGCGAGGTGGTGGCGGTTCTCGCGCGGGGAAACCTCGGGGCCTGAAAGGTCGAATTTGTCGCTGGGGCGCGTGAAACCGCGGCCGCGGGAGGCTAGCAGCACGAGGTAGAGCGCGGAGAAGATGTACGGCAGGAGGTACATGATGGTGGCGAGCTGGACCATCGCGTTATACGAGGTCTCGTTCAAGTAGAACACGACGACGAAGATTTGGATGGCGATGGTCGAGATGAGCTGCGCGACCCACGGGGCACCCGCGATGTTCACGGTGCCGATGCGGCGGGGGAGCAGGCCGTCGACGGCCATGAGCACGATGGGCTCGGCGCAGAGCATCTGCCAGGAGACGTAGGCGCCGAGGACGGACAAGCACAGGCCGAGCGAGATGAGCGCGCCGCCCCAGTGGCCGACGACGGCGGTGAGCACGGAGGCCATTGAATTATCCGGGAGCGCGGCGAGCTCGGCCTGGCTTAGCACGCCGAAGGAGAGCGTGGAGACGGAGACAAGGAGCGCGAGTACGGAGATAAAACCGATGACGGTGGCGCGGCCGACGTCGCGGCGGGTGCGTGCCTGCTTGGAGTAGACCGAAGCACCCTCGACGCCGATGAAGACCCAGACGGTGAACAACATGATGCCCTGGATCTGCTCGAAGAGCGGCGTGCCGGAGTCCTCGCCCCAGAAGTCGAAGGTGAACTTGTCCCAGCTAAAGCCGAGGAACGCGACGAGCACGACGAACGCCAGGATGGGTACGAGCTTGGCCACGGACGTCACCATATTCATAAATGCGGCCTGCTTGATGCCGCGGGCGAGCACCGCGAAGATCGTCCACGACAGCGCGGAGACCGCGATGGCCGAGGCTAAGCGGTGGTCCGCGTCGAAGAACGGCACGTAGTGCCCGATCGTGTTAAAGAACAATGTGGCGTAGCCGACCTGCGCCATGACCGAGCCTAGCCAGTAGCCCCAGCCCGAGGTAAAACCGATAAAGTCGCCCAAGCCCGCGCGCACGTAGGAATAGACGCCCGAGTCGAGCGCTGGCTTGCGCTGCGCCAGGATCTGGAAGACGAAAGCGACGGAGAGCATGCCCACGCCTGCGATGAGCCAGCCGATGAGCATGGCGCCCGGGCCTGCGACCGACGCGATGTTCTGTGGGAGAGAGAAGATGCCCGCGCCGACGGTGGAACCGATGATGAGCGCGACGAGAGTCCAGATGGTGACGGAGTGGGTGCGCGCGCCCGAGCCGTCTGCCGCGGCGGCGCCCGTAAGGGCTGCTGCACCTGTGGAAGGGTTGTTCATCTGTATAAAATTACAGACTTGACGCGGCGGGTGAAAACCGTTGTGAGAAACTAGGAGCTATGACTGTTCTGTTGCTCGATGAACGCTGGCCCGACCTTATCCCCATGGAGGCGCTCGCGCGGGTGACCCAGCCGGTGACGTATACCGGCGAGTTGCCCGTCAAGGTGCGCTGGAACTTCGGGGATCTCGTCACGAAAATCGACCCTACGGGCGTCGGCACCATCGTGACCACGAACGCCGCGGACCCCGCCGTCGCCGTCCGTATCAGCGCCGGCGAGGAGATTATCGAGGCCGCCTCGCGCCACGAGCCGGTCTACGAGGCTCAACGCATCATGTCCGCCGCGCGCTCGCGCGGCGAGTGGGAGATGGGCCAAACCCATCGCTCGCTCCTGCCGTACCTCGCCGAGGAGACGCGGGAGTTTGCTGCGGCGGTGGAGGAGGGGGCATCGGAAAGCGAGCTGTGCACAGAGCTCGGAGACGTGCTGCTGCAGGTGCTTTTCCATGCGGAAATCGCCGCGCGCCGCGGCGCCTTTGATTTTGGCGACGTTGCCACGAGCTTCGTGCGAAAAATGCGCAGCCGCGCGCCCTACTTGTTCGACGGCTCGACCGGCGTCGTGTCGGTCGAGCGCCAAGACGAGCTGTGGGCGCGCGGCAAGGCGAGCGAAGGTTAAGCCTTCGAGGACAGGCTCTCGACGAACGGGAGGACCGTCTCGAGCTGCGAGGACAGGCCGAAGCTGCCCGGTGCGTCAGCCTTGACGATGCCGCAGGCCTGCGCGCGCTGCGCGGTCTGGGTGGAGTACTTCACGGCCGCAAGCGCCAGCGCCGGGTTGGTCGTGCCCTCGACCTTGCCCAGGCCCTGCAGGCCCTTGGCGAGCTGGCTCTGCGTGGTGGTCTCCGTGAGGAGCTCGCCCTCGGTGGCGGAGTCGATGCCCTGGAGTACGGTCTTCAGCGTGCCGCAGTCGACGGTGTTGATGACGCCGGACGCGATGGCGTCGGCGCCGAGCAGAGTGCCGAGGTCGAGCTGTGCGGCGGACGCGGACGGGGCGATGGTGAGGGACAGGGCGGCCGCAGCGGCGGCGACGGTGGCGCGAAGCTTCATGAAAATTCCTTAGAACGGTGAGGGAAGAACAACAACACGGTAGAGAACAAAGTTCCGCGCCCACCTTAGTCGTGAATGTGACAAAAGTAAACAGTTGAGACTTAATTGTCATAATCTAGGCGTCGGGCGGGGCAACGCGGCGCAGGTGCGGGGGAGCGCTAGGATTGTCCGTCATGACTGATTGGGTAAAGCGCGCGGGCGGCTGTGGATGTGCTGCGGTCCTCGCCGTCTTCCTTGTCGTCTCTCTCGTCGCGTGGCTCATGTCGTATTTCCATGTGCCGTCTCCCACGCGCACGCTTCAGCCTGTCGATGCCGTCGTCCCGCCGGCTGCGCCCGAGCCCGTCGCGCTCATCGACGTCCACGCGCCCGGCCGCACCGCGGACGAGCTGCGCGAGTGGTCCGCCCCGCTCGCCGCGTCCACGGACGTCTCGGGGCAGGCCCTGCGCGCCTACGGCAACGCGGAACTCATCGCCCGCGACGCCTGGCCCGAATGTCACCTGCAGTGGAACACCCTCGCAGGCCTTGGCTGGGTCGAAACCCGCCACGGCACCTACGGTGGCAGCTGGCTTAAGCCGTCGAACCTCGACGCCACCGGCCGCCCCGACCCGAAGATTGTGGGCATTCCGCTCGACGGCACGAATAACACGGTGCGCATCGAGGACACTGACGGCGGCCTCCTCGACGGCGACACGGAATTTGACCGCGCCGTGGGCCCTCTCCAGTTCATTCCCAGCACGTGGGAACACTTCGGCCTCGACGCGGACGGCGACGGCGTCGCCGACCCACAGCAGATTGATGACGCCGCGCTGAGCGCCGCCAATCTGCTCTGCGATAACGACCGCGATCTCGCCGTGGAAGAGGATTGGCTCGAGGCCATCTACGCCTATAACAACTCACGCGACTACGTCACCCGCGTTGCCAAGGCTGCGAACTCCTACGCCGTGCCGCAGCCGGCCAACTCCTAAAACAAACCTTGCCAACGCCCGCCCGGATGCCCGCGCGGTCTCTCGTCGGGCAAAGGTGGGAAATGCCACACTTTCGGGCGTAATCGGGCACTCTGGCATGGTTTGCCCAGCTGAATCGGGCTGTGGCGGCGCTGTGTGAGCCGCCCATGTCTACTGTTCGGACTGTGACCTTGCTGATTTTTCTGGCCAGCCCCGCCACAGATCGCAAAAATCTGGAACAATTATGGGCGGAATAAAAAACTTCCTCGTTTCAGGCTGGAGCGCATAGAACGTAACGCGCACTGCCGGGCTGATTCGAACCCTTTCAGACCACACACAATGTTTACAGGAGTGAGCACATAATGGCTGGCATCATGCACGTATTTGGCCGTGAAATTCTGGATTCCCGCGGCAACCCGACCGTTGAGGCTGAGGTTTTCCTTGAGGACGGTGCACACGGCGTCGCCGGCGTGCCGTCCGGTGCGTCCACCGGTGTCCACGAGGCCCACGAGCTGCGTGATGGTGGCGACCGCTACCTGGGCAAGGGCGTTCTCAACGCTGTCCACAACATCAACGAGGAAATCGTCGATGAAATCGCCGGTATGGAAGCTGATGATCAGCGCCTCGTCGACGCCAAGCTCATCGAGCTCGACGGCACGGAGAACAAGTCCCGCCTCGGCGCCAACGCCATCCTCGGCGTGTCCATCGCCGTTGCGAAGGCTGCCGCTGAGTCCGCTGGCCTGCCGCTCTACCGCTACATCGGTGGACCGAACGCCCACCTCCTGCCGGTTCCGATGATGAATATCGTTAACGGTGGCGCCCACGCCGACTCGGGCGTTGACGTCCAGGAGTTCATGATTGCCCCGATCGGTGCCGAGTCCTTCTCTGAGGCTCTGCGCATGGGCGCTGAGGTGTACCACTCTCTGAAGTCCGTTATTAAGTCCAAGGGCCTGTCCACCGGCCTCGGTGACGAGGGCGGCTTCGCCCCGGAGGCAGAGTCCACCAAGGCGGCTCTCGACCTTATCGTCGAGGCCATCAAGAAGGCTGGCCTGGAGCCGGGCAAGGACATCGCCCTGGCTCTTGACGTTGCCTCCTCCGAGTTCTACAAGGACGGCAAGTACCACTTCGAGGGCGGCGAGCACACCGCTGAGGAGATGGCCAAGGTCTACGAGGACCTCATCGCGAACTACCCGATCGTCTCCATTGAGGACCCGCTGCAGGAGGATGACTGGGAGGGCTACACCAAGCTCACCGCCGCCATCGGCGACAAGGTTCAGATCGTCGGCGACGACTTCTTCGTCACCAACCCGGCCCGCCTGGCCGAGGGCATCGAGAAGAAGGCCGCCAACGCCCTCCTCGTCAAGGTTAACCAGATCGGTACCCTCACCGAGACCTTCGACGCTGTCGAAATGGCTCACCGCGCCGGCTACCGCACCATGATGTCCCACCGTTCCGGTGAGACCGAGGACACCACCATCGCTGACCTCGCTGTCGCCCTCAACTGCGGCCAGATCAAGACCGGTGCCCCGGCTCGTTCCGAGCGCGTGGCCAAGTACAACCAGCTGCTGCGCATCGAGCAGGAGCTTGGCGATGCCGCCGTCTACGCCGGCCGCTCCGCCTTCCCGCGCTTCCAGGCTTAAAGCCTCGCGTCGCGCCCACCGCGTGGCATGCGCACAGCGCCTAGCGCGCTGACAACTATCCCGCCGTCTATTACGGACGGCGGGATTTTTGCGTGCGGACTCGCGCCGCGCCCGGAGATCTGCACGGCGGCGGGCTAGGATGGGAAGTCCTATGGCACCCAGCTCGAAGAAGAAGTCGCGGACGACCGTCCCCGTTGCCTCTCGCGACGCGGACCGTCGTGCAGCTGCGCGCGCCGCCGTGAAAGACCGGGCGGAGGCGCGCACGCGCCTCGACATCCTGGGCTGGGGCATTCTGGTTCTCGCACTCATCATCGTGCTCGTCGCGGTGGCCATGCCGCTCAACAACTATTACCAGGGCCGCGCGGAGATTGCGCGCCTCAACGAGGCCATCGCTGCGAAGAGCGCGGAGAAGGAACGTCTCCTCACCGAGATCGACAAGTACCGCTCGGAGTCGTATATCGAGCAGGAAGCCCGCCGCCGCCTGGGCGTGGTGAAGCCAGGGGAGACCGCGTACCGCATCCTCGATCCTAAGATGACGCACGACTCCGCCGTGACGACGGATAAAACGCAGGTTGAGGACTCCCGCGACTGGTACACGGTCCTGTGGGACTCCTTCGCCGAGCCGCCCGTGGACAACGGCGCCGTCTCCGACAGCCCGAACGCCGCAGAAACCGGCGAGTCCGGCGAAATCTCCGAGGCCGTGTCCGAGGCCGTCTCGGAGCAGCAAGGTCCCGCCGACGCAGAAGGCGCGCACGCTCCCGCGGGCCCTGAAGGCGCGCAGGCCCCCGCCGAACCCGCCGCCCAGTAGTCGGAGCGACGTGGCCGCGGGGCGGTAGACGGCCGCGTTCTTCGCCTCCGCGCGCGGTGTGCGACAATATGGGGCATGACCGCGCAAGAAAACGACGCCGCCCAACTGGCGGCCGATCTCGAGATCGTCAAGGAGCAGCTTGGCCGCCCGGCCCGCGGCGTGCTCGCCATCGCGTACCGTACTCCGGACGGCCAGCCCGCCGTTGTGAAGACCGCGCCGCGCCTGCCCGATGGCACGCCGTTTCCCACGCTGTATTACCTCACGGACCCGCGGCTCACGGCTGAGGCCTCGCGCCTCGAGGTCGCCCACGTCATGAAATGGATGGAATCCCGCCTCGCCGAGGACGAGGAGCTCGCTGCGGACTATCAGCGCGCCCACGAGCACTTCCTGGCTGAGCGCAACGCCATCGAGGACCTCGGCACGCAGTTCTCCGGCGGCGGCATGCCGGACCGCGTCAAGTGCCTCCACGTGCTCATTGCCTATGCGCTTGCCGAGGGCCCGCAGCACTTCCGCCTGGGCACCGAGGCCGTCGCCATGGCCGCCGAGTACAAGGATCTGCGCGGCACCGCCATTCCGCAGGACTGGCCGACGGTCGAGGAACTGGGCATCGACATGGCCCAATTCGACGTGCCCAACGCCTAGAACACGGCACGATTACACACACCGTATCTGCAAGGAGATTCCCATGACCCGTGTGGCAGCCGTCGACTGCGGCACAAATTCCATCCGTCTACTTATCTCGGACGTGCAGCCGGATGGCACCATTCGTGATATCACGCGTCTCATGGAGATCGTGCGCCTAGGCGAGGGCGTCGACGCCACAGGTGAGTTCGCCCCGGCCGCGCTAGAGCGCACCCGCGCGGCGCTCGAGAAGTACGTCAAGCAGATGAAGTTTGAGAAGGTCGAGCGCGTGCGCATGGTCGCCACCTCCGCCTCGCGCGATGCAAGCAACCGCGAGGAGTTCTTCTCCATGACTGCGGAGCTGCTTGGCGAGATTCAGCCCGGTGCACGCGCCGAGGTCATCTCCGGCGACGAGGAGGCGAAGCTCTCCTTTACCGGCGCGGTCGCGGACTTGGGCCGCGATGAGGCACCCTACTGCGTTATCGACGTGGGCGGCGGATCCACCGAGTTTGTGGTCGGCACCGCGGACGGCGAGCTGCTTGGCTCGCATTCGGCGCAAATGGGCTCGGTGCGTCTCACGGAGCGCATCATGCGTTCAGACCCGGCCACGGAGACGGAGCTGGAGATCGCCCGCGACTACGTCGCCGAGCGCATGGAGGATGTCCTCAAGATTGTGCCGCTCGACCAGGCGCGCACCTTCGTCGGCTGCGCTGGCACGTTCACCACGATGTCGGCGCTGGCTCAGGGCCTAGAACGCTACGACTCCGATGCCATTCATGGCTCCGTCCTGCGCTTCGATGCCCTGCGCGTGCTCATTGACCAGATTCTGATCGAGACCAGTGCCTCGCTCGTGCTCAACCCGGTCATTCACCCGGGCCGCGCGGACGTCATCGGCGGCGGCAGCATGGTCGTCCAGGGCATCATCGACGCCGTGGAGAAGGTCACCGAGGCCCGCTCCTTCGTCATCAGCGAGAAGGACATCCTGGACGGCATCATTGCAGGTCTCGCTGCCGAGCTTGCCGATGCCCCCACCTCCTAAAGGCCCGCACCTCCCACCGGGTGGCGCCTAAGGCCGCCCCAATTTTTAGTGCCCGTGGCGAGTGCAATAAGCTAAAGGCACCGAAGGCCCCCATAGCCCAATCGGCAGAGGCAGTTGACTTAAAATCAATTCAGTCAGGGTTCGAGTCCCTGTGGGGGCACCACACAGCACACAGCCAGGATTTTCCTGCGGCCCTGTGCGCATAATTCGGGGGAAATTCCATCAAGAGGCGATAGCTTTACTCGCATGAGTACTTCACCCATGTATGAGGGCGGGCCGCTGGCTCGCCCCAACGACGACGTCGAGGATCAGGGCCTGACCTTCGACATTCAGACCATCCTTACCCGGCGCCGTCTCCTGGGCGTGCTGGGTGTCGGCGCGGGCTCGGCCGCGTTGGCTGCCTGCGCGCCCGGCGGCCAGTCGGCTCCCAGCTCGACTGCGGCCGCGACGACGAGTGCGACGGCGAGCGAGGGGGCATCGGAAAGCGTGGAGCTTAATACGGAGACGGCTGGGCCGTACCCAGGCGACGGCTCGAACGGTCCGGACGTGCTGGAGGAATCCGGCATTGAACGCCGCGACCTCACGTCTTCGATCGAGGGCGGCGGGAGTATCACGGGCACGCCCATGACGCTCACGATGAACCTCATCGACATCTCCAATAACAATGCGCCGCTCACTGGCACTGCAGTCCGCAGGGCGAGTACTCAATGTATTCGGACGGCGTGACAGGCGAGCCGTGGCTGCGTGGCGTGCAGGTCACCTTCGACTCGCTCGTGCCGGGCTGTTACACGGGGCGCTGGCCGCACATTCACTTTGAGGTCTTTACCTCCATCGGTGGCATTAAGGATGCGACGAATAACGTGTTCACCTCGCAAATCGTGGTGCCGGAAGACGTGGCGCGTGCTGTCTATGAACAGAGTGAGTACAACGGCTCGACGCGCAACCTCGACAGAATCACGCTGGAGACAGACAACGTGTTCTCCGATGGCTGGGACGCGCAGACGCCGACGGTGACGGGGTCTGTGGCCGACGGGTACGCGGTGAGCATCGACGTTCCCGTCGACCCCACCACGAAGGCCCAGGTCGCGGCGGTGCCCATGCCGGGCCAGGGCGGACCTGGGGGCGAGCCGCCGGAGGGCAGCCCGGGCGCGGCGCAGGCGAATGAGTCCGCGTAAGAAACCCCAACGCGCGGGCGGGAACTTCCGCGCGACTTCATGCGTTAAATAGAGGAGAAGAACAAAAACTCTGTGAAAGGACAGTGACTTCCGTGCGCTCTAGCAACCCGGTCATGAACTCTCTGACCAGCTCCAGCCAGGACAGCTACTCTGCAAACCCGTACGCTGGCAGCTCTTTTGACGGCAACCACTACGCACAGCAGGGCTCTGCTGAGCGTCCCATGACCGTTGATGACGTGGTGACGAAGACCGGCATTACCCTCGCCGTCATCATCGTCGGCGCCATTGTCAACTTCGGCATCGCGATCTTTGTGAGCCCAGGTCTGGCCTCGCTGCTCACGCTCGTGGGTGCGCTGGGTGGCTTTGTGACGGTCCTCGTGGCCACGTTCGGTAAGAAGTGGGGCTCTGCGGCCACCACGCTTATCTACGCCGTCTTTGAGGGCCTGTTCGTGGGCGGGTTCTCCTTCATGTTCACCAACGTGACGGTCGGCGGCGCGTCCGCTGCCTCGCTCATCGGCCAGGCGGTGCTCGGTACCGTGGGCGTGTTCATTGGCATGCTCTTCGTCTACAAGACGGGAGCGGTGCGCGTGACGCCGAAGTTCAACAAGATCATGCTGGGCGCGCTCGTGGGTGTGGCTGTGCTGGCGCTGGGCAACCTGTTGCTCGCGCTGTTTACCGGCTTCAGCCCGCTGCGTGACGGCGGCCCGTTGGCGATTATCTTCTCGCTCGTGTGCATCGTCCTCGGCGCGCTGTCCTTCCTCACGGACTTCGACCAAGCAGACCGTCTCATCCGCGCGCAGGCTCCGGCTCGCAACGCCTGGGGCGTGGCGCTGGGGCTCGCCGTGACGCTGGTCTGGCTCTACACGGAGATTCTCCGTCTGCTGAGCTACTTCCAGAATCGCTAAAAGCTTCTAAAACACAGTGCCCGCGGTGACTAGGTCACCGCGGGCACTGTCGTATTTCGTGGGTTTTGAACAGGCCCTACAGCAGCTTCATGGGTAGTACCTGTATGTTGGCTTAATTGCACTTTGGTTATTTGGGGTAGGCGGGGGTAGCCGCTTCAGGCGTTGTGGCGCGCGCGTCTACACGGTTGGCATTGTGGCTTCCAACGCATATCCTGCGGACTTTAATTGCTCTTTACTTTTGCGTTTAAAAGTCTTTATCCGGTTCGGTATTTCTTAATTCTGAGAATTAAGCCGTGAGGGGGAATTCGCCAAATATATTGGGCACAATTGTCCGTGGGGGACACGCTCAGGGCGGTGGTACCTGCGGGGGAGGTGCCACCGCCCGGCGCGGCGGGGGCACTGCTACTCGGGGGTGGTGCCACTGCCGCGTGGCCGTCCTGAGGGGAGGGCGGGCACGCGAAAGCCCGGCCGCACTACGGTGCGGCCGGGCTTTGAGCGTTAGCGTGCTTACTGAGCCGGCTGCTGAATGGTAGCGGCAGTGGCAGCGGCGCCCTCGACGCCTTCCTCAGCGGTGGCAGCAGAGCCCTCGACCGGGGTGGCCTCGCCCGCAATGGTGGCGGCCGGGGTTGTGACCGTGGTTGCGGTGTTGTCTGTAGACTTCTCTGCGGTGACGTTCGGTGCCTGGGTCACGGCGTTGGTGACCTTGACCTCAGAGTCCTTCTCGTGAGCCGGGTGGCATGCAGCAAGAGAGACAGCGGCGGCCACGAGAGCCACAGAAGCAGTGAATTTCTTCATGATGAACAATCCTTGGGTGATGAGAGAAATTAAGCCCCGCGCGGGGTAGCGGCCTTGGCAGAGTCGTACGGAGCGGCGGACTCGATGGTCACCGAGATGGTCTTGCCATTGGGGGCGGTGTATTCACGGGTCTCGCCCTCGTGCGCGCCGAGGATGGCGGCGCCCAACGGGGACTGCTCGGAGTAGGTCTCCAGGTCCTGGTTGTCCGAGGCGGCAGCGCGGGTACCGATGAGGAAGGTTTCCTTATCTTCTTCGTCACCGTTGTAGTAGACGTGGACAACGGTGCCGACGTTGGCGACGCCTTCCTCGATACCGGAACGCTCGGTGGTGGAGTTCGCGAGGACCTCGGAGATCTGCTTGATGCGGGCCTCTTCCTGGTCCTGCATCTCACGCGCGGCGTCGTAGCCGGCGTTCTCTTTGAGGTCGCCTTCCTCGCGGCGCTCGTTGATTTCCGCAGCAACGACCGGACGGTGGTCGATAAGAGCCTGCAGCTCCTCTTCGAGCTTGGCCTTGGTTTCCGGAGTGATGTATTGCTTCTGGTGCTCAGCCATGCGGCGACCTTCCCTTAAAGATGGATTGTGAGGTGTGCTGGTGCAACCAGCATAAGGGCCCAGCCGCAACGAGCGGCCAGACCATGTGTGACTCAAAATTTTAGCACAGCGATATGCCCACGTCGGCCATGGTGTGGTTAGCGGTTTGGAGAAAGTGCGTGCGCGGGGCGCGGTCTAGGACTCGACGTTGTACTGTGGGTTCTCTGTGTCGAGGTACGGCGGGACAAGGCTGGAGCAACCGTAGACGCCGCCAGCGACGGCGCGGGCGTTGGTGGGCACGTCGACGGAGACACGGATCGACTCCTTGCCGTCGGGAGCAAGGGCGATTTCGCGGCGGCCGACCTCGACCTTCTCGTAGTCGTAGGCGACGAGAATGCAGTAGGCGGCTTCCTCAGGACGCGAGCGCGTGATGTCAGCCCACACGCGCGTGGTGTCATCGCTGATGATCTGCTGGGTGACCATGGAGATTTCAGCGTTCGTCTGCTCGCGCGACTGGAAGTAACGGAAGCCGTAGAAGATCGTGGCAATGATGACGGCGACGAAGACCAGCGCGATGGCTTTGCTCGTGATGTTGAAGGAGTCTTCGCGGGATTCATGGTTGGTACGTTCCGCGTAGCGGGCGGAACGGCGCGACTGGCCGCCATCAGATGTGCTCATGGAGACCTAGTTTAGCCGGTGTTCGCGTGTGCTAGAAAGTGGCTTAAACTGTGTAGGGTTACAAGCTTGAAGCGATGAGAAACGATAGTAGGGATTACCGATGAGCGGATTGCGCCTCATGGCCATTCACGCGCACCCGGATGATGAGTCGTCCAAGGGTGCAGCGACGACCGCAAAGTATGCCGCAGAGGGCAACGACGTCCTTGTTCTTACCTGCACCGGCGGCGAGCGCGGCGACATTATCAATCCGGCGATGGACAAGCCGGGCATTGTGGAAAACATGGCTGAAGTGCGCCACGAAGAAATGGCACGCGCCGCCGCGGCCTTGGGCGTGCAGCACCAGTGGCTGGGCTACGTCGACTCCGGCTTGCCGGAGGGCACCCCGGAAGAAATTGAGAACCTGCTGCCCGAGGGCTGCTTTGCCAAGCTCGGCGATGACAACGCGGCGCAGGCGATGGTCAAGGCCATTCGTGACTTTCGCCCGCACGTCATCGTCACCTATGACGAAAACGGCGGCTACCCGCACCCGGACCACCTCATGGTTCACCGCGCGTCCATGATCGCGTGGGAGAAAGCCGGCGACGCGGACTACCACCCGGAGCTGGGCCAGCCGTGGGAGCCGCTCAAGCTCTACTACACGCACGGCTTCGTCTTCCAGCGCATGAAGCTCTTCCACGACGAGCTGCTGGCAGCGGGCAAGCCGAGTCCGTACGCGCCGATGATGGCCCGCTGGGACACGACGTTCGGCGACATCATGTCCCGTGTCACCACGCAGGTCGAGTGTGGTGATTACTTCGAGCAGCGCGAGGCGGCGCTGCGCGCCCACGCGACGCAGATCGATCCGGCCGGCGCGTTCCTTATTACGCCGGCGGCGGACCAGCGCCGCCTGTGGCCCACGGAGGAATTCGAACTCGCGCGCACCCGCGTAGCGACGGATCTTCCGGAGACCGATCTATTTGCGGGCATCCAAGAAAAAGAGGAAGCTTAAGCCATGACCATTGTTAGTACTCTCGCCGCTGCTACGTCCTCCATGCAGCCGACGCTGTACGTGCTCGCGCAGTCGACCGCGTCAGATGGCCCGATGGGCCCTGAGTTTGGCAAGGCCTCGCCCATTGGCCTGCTCGTCCTCGCGCTCATGGGTGTCGCCGTGCTGACCGCTGGCTGGTTCTTCCATCGCCGCTACTCGCGGTTCCGCCGCCGCCAGCTCTTCGCGCAAGATCACGGCATTGATCCTTTCGATCAGGAGGCTCTCGATGCCGCGATGAAGGACGCCGGCATTTACGACAACAGCAAGAAGTTCATCTTCTAGTCTCGTGCCTACACACCCGCGGGATGGCCTCGTGCCGCTCGCGGGTTTCTCATGTCGCGGGTGCGGTGTCCCGTCTCATGGGGGATAGGCTCACCCCCGTATGCTACGGTAAGCGGTATGTTCGTTCACCGATTTTATTTTGGCAAGGCTCCGGGTATGACCCGCGCGCTTGCCACGTTGTCGGCATAGCGCACACCTTTTAAGCCCGGAGCCTTGAAGCAGCCCTCACGATGAGGAGCTGCTTTTTGTTTGCCGCTCCGAGGCTTGGAAGCTTGCGGGGCGGCGGCTCATCCCGAACCACAGAAAGTTTCCCGCGATGTCCGCACCCGTCTCCCTGTCCCACCCGGCCTCGACGTCCAACCGCCGTGTCCGCGCCTTCCATGAGCTGCCCACGCCGGCCGAGCTCCAAGCAGAACATCCGCTCACCCCGGAGCAAATGGCCGCCGTCGAGCGTGACCGCCAGGAGATCGCGGAGGTCTTCGACGGCGAAGATGACCGCCTCGTCGTGGTCGTTGGTCCCTGCTCTATCCATGACCCGGTAGCGGCGATGGACTACGCCAACCGTCTGGCGCCGCTCGCCCGCGCGCTGTCGGACGACCTCAAGGTGGTCATGCGCGTGTACTTCGAAAAACCGCGCACGACGGTGGGCTGGAAGGGCCTGATCAACGACCCGCACCTAGACCAGAGCTTCGACATTCCGGGTGGCCTGCGCCTGGCCCGCAAGATCCTCACTGACGTTGTCAACCTGGGGCTGCCCGCCGCATGCGAGTTCCTGGAGCCGAACTCCCCGCAGTACTACGCGGACGCCGTCGCCTGGGGCGCCATCGGCGCGCGTACGACGGAGTCCCAAGTTCACCGCCAGCTCGCCTCCGGCATGTCCATGCCCATTGGCTTCAAGAACGGCACAGACGGCAACGTCCAGGTCGCCATCGACGCGGTGGGCGCCGCCAGCAAGCCGCACTTCTTCTTCGGCACCTCGGATGACGGCGCCCCGTCCGTCGTGGAGACGGACGGCAACCGCCACTGCCACATCATCCTGCGCGGCGGGACGAGCGGACCGAACTTTGAGGCGGCATCGGTAAGCGCCGCGGTGGAGACGCTGGGGGAGGATGCGCGGCTGATGATTGATGCCTCGCACGCGAACTCCGGCAAGGATCACGTGCGCCAGGCTGAGGTCGCGCGCGACATCGCGGCGCAGGTCGCGGCCGGCAACGAGCACATCGCGGGCATTATGCTCGAGTCCTTCCTCGTGGACGGCGCGCAGAAGCTGGGCGATGACCCGAGCGAGCTCACCTACGGCCAGTCGATCACGGATAAGTGCATGGACTTCGACGTCACTGTGGATTTGCTGGCAGAACTGGCCTCGGCGGTTCGCGCGCGGCGTGCGGGGCGCTAGACTAGACACCGTGAAATTTGAGCCACGACTGCCCGCGCTGCCGAAGGTCCTCTACCCGTTGTACGAGGCCCGGCTTCTGCGTGATCTCAAGGGCGTTCCGCAGCCCAAGCACGTGGCGATTATGGCGGACGGCAACCGTCGCTGGGCGCGCGAGGCTGGCTTCGACGATGTGAGCCACGGCCACCGCGTGGGTGCTGCGAAGATCGGCGAGATGATCGGCTGGTGCGCCGACACCGAGGTCGAGGTCGTCACCATTTATCTGCTCTCCACGGAGAACCTCAAGCGCTCTGCGGAGGAAGTAGACCTGCTCTTCGACATTATTTCCGATGTCATCGAACACCTCTCCAGCATGGAGCTAGACTGCCAGGTCCGCCTCGTCGGCCACCTCGATCTGCTGCCCGAGGTGGTGTCCTCGCGTATGCAGGCGGCGGCGGGGCCGACGAAGGACAACCAGGGCATCATCGTCAACGTCGCCGTGGGCTACGGCGGACGCCAGGAGATCGTGGACGCCGTCCAGAACCTCATCCGCGCCGAGGCTGCCGCTGGCACCTCCGTGACGGAGATGGCCTCGCGCATTACTGCGGAGTCCATCACGTCGCACCTGTACACGAAGGGGCTGCCGGACCCGGACCTCGTGATCCGTACCTCTGGCGAACAACGCCTGTCCGGCTTCCTCCTGTGGCAGTCCGCGTATTCAGAAATCTGGTTCACGGATACGTACTGGCCGGCGTTCCGCAAGATCGACTTCCTGCGCGCGCTGCGCGACTATTCCCATCGTTCCCGGCGGTTTGGCAAGTGACGACGGTCTTTTACACCAGCGTCTACGGCGCGACCCGCGAGTATGCGATGGAGCTGGGGCGGCTTCTCGATGCCTCCGTGGTGGACTTCGCCGACGCCTCGCTTGCCCTGTCCGACGGACCCGTGATCGTGGCTTCTTACGTCCACGGACCTAGCATCCCGGCCGCGTCCTTTATCAAGGACCACGACTTTGGCACGCGTCCCGTCGCCGCGGTGGCCGTGGGCATGACGCTGCTCGAAGCCGCGCGCGAGAAGGACCAGCTCGCCGGCATGGTCCCAGACGTTGCGTGTTTTTACCTGCCTGGGCGCATGAACTACTCGGAGCTGTCCGCCGCGCACCGCACGGTGATGATGGGCGTTATCTCCGCGCTCAAGCTCAAGCCGCGCAAGTCGGACAATGAGCATGCGATGATCGACGCCTACGACCAAGACGTCGATCGCGTGGACTTTGCAGAGCTGGCGCCCATCGTGGAGTGGGCTCGCGCGCACGGCGCTTAAAGTTTGCGCATGCGTACGCGCTCGACGTGGTGATTCTCGCCCTTGCGCAGCACCAGTGAGGCGCGCACGCGCGTGGGCAAAATATTCTCCACCAAGTTGGGCAGGTTGATGGACTGCCAGATTTCACGCGCCTGCGTATACGCGCGTGTGTCATCCAAGTCGGCATAGTGGGAGAAGTGCGCGCCGGGCTGGCGGAAGGCGGTCTGGCGCAGCTTGAGGAAGCGCTCGATGTACCACTTCTCGACAATCGAGGTGCGGGCGTCGACGTAGACGGAGAAATCCACGAGGTCAGAGACCATGAGCGTGGGGCCAGTCTGAAGGACGTTGAGGCCCTCCAGGATGAGGATGTCGGGCTGCGCGATGATCTGCTTCTCACCCGGCACGATGTCGTAATTGATGTGGGAGTAGACGGGGGCTTCGACCTTCGGGCGGCCGGACTTTACCTCGGTGACAAAACGCATGAGCGCGCGGCGGTCATAGGACTCGGGGAAGCCCTTGCGGCTCATGAGCCCGCGTTCCTTCAGCGTGGCAGTGGGGTAGAGGAATCCATCCGTGGTGACGAGGTCGACTTTGGGGTGGGACTCCCAACGCTGCAGCAGTACCTGCAGTAGACGCGCCGTGGTGGACTTGCCCACAGCCACGGAGCCGGCGACGGCGATGACGAACGGGACGTGATTAGGTGGGTTGCCCAGGAAGTGGTCCGTGGCCGTCGTGAGCTTCTGGCGGGCGGAGACCTGCATGTGGATAAGGCGGGAGAGCGGCAGGTAGATGTCTGCGACTTCGTGAAGGTCAATGTTTTCGCCGATGCCGGAGAGCTCCTCGACCTCGGTGGCCGTGAGCACTTGCGGCATGGAGTTGCGCAGTGCCCGCCACGCTTCGCGGTCGAAGTCGAGGTACGGGCTGGGATCGGTAAAGCGCGCCATGGCGTCCATTGTCGCACCTGTCCGGCGTGGAGCGGCGAATGACCCCGGGTTGGGCTCAAACGATTTCCGCGAGGTTCGGGTGTTTCCCGGCTGTGAGCTGCTCTATGATGATAGGCAGCGTGCCCGGGTCAAGCCCCCGCGCCGCCCTGCAGGACTTTCAGACACGATACGTAAGGGACGTTAATGACTGCTAATAATGATGTGCGTTACCAGGAGATGCGCGAGCTCGACCCGGAGGTCTTCCAGGCCATCGGCGGCGAAATCTCCCGTCAGCGCGACACCCTTGAAATGATTGCCTCGGAGAACTTCGTGCCGCGCGCCGTGCTGCAGGCACAAGGCTCCGTGCTCACCAACAAGTACGCGGAGGGCTACCCGGGCCGCCGCTACTACGGTGGCTGCGAGAACGTCGACATCATCGAGGACCTGGCCATTGCCCGCGCCAAGGAGCTCTTCGGCGCCGAGTTCGCCAACGTCCAGCCGCACTCCGGTGCGCAGGCCAACGCAGCAGTGCTCTCCGCCTTGGCCGAGCCGGGTGACAAGATCATGGGCCTGTCCCTGGCCCACGGCGGTCACCTCACCCACGGCATGAAGCTCAACTTCTCCGGCAAGCTTTACGATGTCGCCGCGTACGAGGTCGACGCTGAGACCATGCGCATCGACATGGACAAGGTCCGCGAACAGGCCCTGGCTGAGAAGCCCAAGGTCATCATCGCCGGCTGGTCCGCCTACCCGCGCACCCTCGACTTCGCCGCGTTCCGTGAGATCGCGGACGAGGTCGGCGCCAAGCTGTGGGTCGACATGGCCCACTTTGCCGGCCTCGTTGCCGCTGGCCTGCACCCGTCCCCGGTTCCCTACGCTGACGTCGTGTCCACCACCGTTCACAAGACCCTGGGCGGCCCGCGCTCCGGCATGATTCTTGCCAAGGAAGAGCTTGGCAAGAAGATCAACTCCAACGTTTTCCCGGGCCAGCAGGGCGGCCCGCTCATGCACGTCATCGCTGCCAAGGCCATCGCGCTGAAGATCGCTGCGTCTGAGGACTTTAAGGACCGCCAAGCCCGCACCCTCGAGGGAGCGAAGCTTCTCGCCGAGCGCCTCACCGCCGAGGACACCAAGGCCGCTGGCGTCGACGTCCTCACGGGCGGAACCGACGTCCACCTCGTGCTTGCGGATCTGCGCAACTCGGAGCTCGACGGCCAGCAGGCCGAGGACCTCCTCCACGAGGTCGGCATCACCGTCAACCGCAACGCCGTCCCGAACGACCCGCGTCCGCCGATGGTCACCTCTGGCCTGCGCATCGGCACCCCGGCCCTGGCTACCCGCGGCTTGGATTCCGCCGCCTTCACCGAGGTCGCGGACATCATCGGTACCGCCCTGGCCGCCGGCCAGAAGGCCGACGTCGCTGCTCTGCGCGCCCGCGTGGAGAAGGTCGCCAAGGACTTCCCGCTCTACGAGGGCCTCGAGGACTGGAAGCTGGTCTAAGCGGTCTACAATAGCGGGCCATGCGCCTGCTTATCGTCGACAACCACGACTCCTTCACCTTCAACCTGGTGGAGTACGTGCGACGAGTCACCAACACCGAGCCCACGGTGGTGCCCAATGACACCCCGTGGGCTTCGGTCGATCTTGCGGCTGCCGATGCCGTCCTCATCTCACCCGGTCCCGGTACCCCAGCCAACCCGGCGGACCTGGGCATCACCGCCGATGTCCTGCGCGAGTTCGATGGCCCGATCCTCGGCGTATGCCTGGGCCTGCAAGCCATGGTGCACCTCGCCGGCGGCACGGTCGGACCAGCTCCGCGCCCTGCCCACGGCGAGGAAGCCCTCGTCGCCCACGACGGCACGGGTCTCTTCCGCGGTCTGCCTAATCCGCTGCCCGTCGTGCGCTACCACTCGCTCGCGGCCACTGAGGTTCCGGAGCGCTTTACTGTGACGGCAACGCTCACCGACGCTACGGCTGTCGAAGACGGCATGGTGATGGGCATAGCAGCTACCGAACGCCCCCGCTGGGCCGTCCAATTCCACCCCGAGTCCGTCTGCGCAGAAGCTGGCGAGGCGCTCATCGCGAATTTCCTGGAGCTCGCCCGCGCGCACTACGCGTCCGAGTTTTTCGCCGTGCGCACCCTCGATCACGCCATCGACCCGGCGGCCGTCGCGGCGCAGCTCACCGGCAACCGCTTCTGGCTCACCGAGGGCGAAATCAGCATCCTCGGCGACGACTCCGGCCCGCGCGCCCGGCATCTGTCCTTCGACGTCACCCGCGACGACGTCTTCGCCGAGCTTTCCGCCGAAGTCGCTGCCCACCGCCTGCCTGACCGCGTGGGCCCGCCGATACCCGGCTGCGGTTTCGCGCTCGGCTGGGTGGGCTACTTCGGCTACGAGGTGGGAGAGCAGGTCCTGCCTGCTCTCCGCGGCCGCCTGCCCCACGCGCCCGGCCCGGACGCCGAGTTCGTCTTCACTGACCGCGCCGTCGTCATCGACCATGCCCGCGGCGTGACCCATTGTGTGAGCCTGCGTGGCGACACTGACTGGGACGTGGCGACCGCGGACGCACCCGCCGCCATGCGGCATCCGGTCACCGCGCGGCTCGTCCACGACGAGGCCGACTACCTCGCGCTCATCGACCGCGCCCAGGCGGCCATGGCGCGCGGCGAGTCCTACGAGGTCTGCCTCACCAACCGCCTTGAACTCCCGACGGCCCCCGAGCCGCTCGGTGCGTATCTCAACCTGCGCGCGGATAACCCGACGCCGCGCGGCGGCTTTATCGACTTCGCAGGCAACGCGCTGCTGTCCACGAGCCCCGAGCTTTTCCTCGCCGTCGACGCGAATGGCCGCGTGACCTCGAAGCCCATCAAGGGCACGCGACCCCGCTCCGATGATCCTGCCGAAGACGCCCGACTCAAGTCCGAACTCGCCGGCGCGAAGGAACGCTCCGAGCTGCTCATGGTCGTCGACATGGTCCGCCACGATCTCTCGCGCGTCTGCGAACGCGTTGCCGTGCCCGCGCCGTTTATCGTGGAAAGCTACGCCACGGTCCACCAGCTGCTCTGCGTCATCGAAGGCCACCTGCGCGCCGCGGCCGCCACGCGACCTGCCGCTACCGCAGTCGATGTCCTCCGCGTCGCGTTCCCCGGCGGCTCCATGACGGGCGCGCCCAAGCTGCGCACGATGGAGATCATCGCCGCGCTTGAGGACACGTGGCGCGGCGTGTACTCCGGCGCCTACGGCTACCTCGGCCTGAACGGCGCGGCGGACTTCTCGATGACCATCCGCGGCCTCGTCATCCCCGGCCTCGACGCTCGCGCCGCGGGCGCACCGGCTGCGTATTACGGCATGGGCGGCGCCGTGCTCCACGTGAGCGACCCCCAGGCTGAGTGGGAGGAAACCCTCGTGAAGACGCGGCCGCTGCGCGCCCTGGGAGTGGAGCTCTAATGCGCGTCGATTCTTTCCTCGTCCGCGACGGCCGCGCCATCCGCCCCGACCTGCATCGCGCCCGCTTCGGCGCTGGCTATCCGTCCCTCGACGCGGTGCCGTGCACCGGCGAGTGGTTCCCCCGCATCACCGACGCTGGCGTCGACGTCCGCCCCGCGCCGCCGCTGCGCCGCACGACCACGCTGTGGATCCCGGGGAGCGAGGACCCACGCACCGCGCCGCGCGTCAAGGGGCCTGACTTGCCAATGCTCGGCGAGTTGCGCGCGCAGGCCCGCGAACATGGCGCCGACGACGCCCTGCTCCGCGCAAACGGTCACGCGCTCGAGGCCGCCAACGCCGCGCTCCTCGTCTTTGACGGCCGTGACTGGATCCAGGCTCCCGAATCTCAGACCCTCGCCTCGACCACAGTCACCGCCGTCGTTGAGGCCGGACTCCTGCCCGCGCCTCGCCGACGTGCCATCCCGCTCGCCGAATTAAAGAAATCTCCGGCTCTCGTCGCGAGCGCCCTCCACGGTTTGACGCCCGTCGTCGCGTGGGTCCACGACGGCCAGACGACCCCCGCGCCCGCCGTCGAGCTCGACGCCGCCGCTCTCAACGCAGCCCTGTGGCAGTACGCCGAGCGCCTCTAAGCACGAAAGCCATGTCCCAACAGCAATAAGCGCTGGTCGCGAAAAATCCGCGTCATGGCGCGACCTGCGCTTATTGCCAACGGGACAGTGCCTTCGTGAAGGAGACACGAAAAATCGCCGCGCCCGCAGGCAACGGCGATGGGAAACGGGACTAGTCTTCGTCGGTTTCTGTGGCGCGGTGCGCAACCGACGGACCCACGGCGGTGCCGGGAGCAGGCCGCTCGGCAGCGGGGGCATCGGCAGCACCGGCGCGCTGCTCAGCATGCTGCTTGCGCGCGGCGGTGAGCCACTCAGGTGCCTCATCGAGCAGGGCCTTGATCTCGGCCGTGGTGAGCGGGTGGTCCATGTCGTTCTTCTTCATGGCGTTGACGGAAATGCCCAGCTTCTGCGCCACGACAGGACGCGGGTGCGGGCCCTCCTGGCGTAGCGTGACAAGCCACTGGGGCGGGTTGTCCTGGAGCTCGCGCAGTTGCGCATGCGTGACGGCGCCGTTCTGGAATTCTTCCGGGGTGGCCGGAAGGTAAATACCGAGCTTCTTCGCCGCGGTCTGCGGGCGCATGGCAGTTCCCGACGGCTGGCTGGTTGGTTGAGTCATGGCTCCCACCGTAGCACCCCGTAAGCTGGGGAACATGCTGCGTCTTAGTTTTGCCACCGGCACGGAGCCAGGGAAATGGTTCACCCGCTACCGTGAGTACACCTCGCATGAGCTCGCCACGGCGGATGCCGATGACGCCCTCGCGGACGTCCTCGCCGGCTCCGCGGACCTCGCACTCGCGCGCGTGCCGGAAGCTGGGGATCCCCGCATCGATGACACGTTCCACATGGTGCGCCTCTATGACGAGGTCCCAGGCATCGCGGTGCCGAAGGACCATATCCTCGCGGAGATGGGGGAGACGGTCAACCCCGCGGATGTCGCGGATGAGATTGTCAACTACCGGATTCCGGACACTGGCGTCGTGGACGTGCAGGCTGTGCGCGACGCGCTTCAGATCGTCGCGGCCAACGTCGGCATTGTCGTCGCCCCGCGCCCGCTGCTCAAGGTGCTCTCCAAGCGTCAGGTCGTGCCCCTCGCGCTTGCCGATGCCCCCTCCGCCCCCTCGCCCCGCACCTTCATCGCCCTTGTGTGGCGCAAGGAGGACGACGGCGAAGTCATTCAGGACTTCGTTGGAATCGCCCGTGGGCGTACGCCGAACTCGTCGCGCACGGACACGAAGAAAAAGTCTGCACGCGCAAAATCTTTGGCGAAGCAAGCGCGCCGGACAGGTGCCGTTAAAGGCAAGAAATCGGTATCCAAGCAAACGTTATCAAAACGAAAGAAAGGCTCTCAGCGGGGCAAACGGCGGTAAAACTCCGTCAGCGGGGGCACATTTGGTTGAGAGTATCTTGAGGATTTGCTGAACGTGCGATTAGGGTCGATGGCAGACGCCGTTGCTTATAGAAACGGGTCCAAACATAAAGATTCCTAATGAAAGGTCATTTCTTCATGAACACTATCGCTCGTCGCGTTGCTGCTGGTATCGCTACTGCTTCCCTCGCTATCGGCCTGGTCGCCTGTGGCTCGGACGCTGAGGATGCCGCGAATACCGCAAAGGATACCGCAGGCTCTGCCGCTAACGAGGCTACTGCCGCGGCTGGCTCCGCGGTTGATAACGCCAAGGATTCTATGAAGGATTCCGAGTCCGCTGGCGCCTCCGAGGGCGCCGAGCCGAGCGGTGCTGAGGGCTCCGAGTCTGAGGGCGCTGGCTCTGAGGGCGCTGCCGATGGGGAGAAGACCACCATCAACACCGCCGCCGGCGAGTTCGAGATCCCGGCCGCCTTCGCCTCCGCGCTGGAGAGCAAGGCTTCCGAGTGGGGCATGTCCATGGACGACATCCAGAACATCACCAACTCTGATGCTGGCTCTGTCGCCACCTTCGCCAAGGATAAGCTGTTGGCCTTTAACAACGAGTCTGGCGAGTCCGTCCCGGTTATCGGCAAGATTGCCGAGACCTTCGAGTCCGAGGGCGGCCTGGAGTCCCTGGGTCTGCCGGAGTCTCCGGAGCAGGCCGTCTCTGACGGCGAAGGCTGGGTCCAGGAGTTCACCAACGCCACCGTGAAGTGGGTTAAGGGCGAAAGTGGCGAGTTCGCGGCCGATATTCAGAAGAAGTAGCCGTGCACGGTCGCGACGACCGCTGATATGCACACCGGCGCCGACTCGAATGAGTCGGCGCTTGTGGCGTCTTGGGGGTGTGCTTCGGTGGCGGTTAGGGCGCGTGAGATAGATGTGCGCGGATGCGCACGGGCGGGTGAAAGGTCACGCGCTGTTCACTTACAACGCTGTAATTTGTAACCTTGCTTGCTTACGGTGGGGGACAACCGGTTCGGTGACGCGGTTATCGGGCCGGCGAGCACCACGCGAAGCGACGCCGTGGGTCACCTGCGGCGAGCGTGACCACAACCTAGGAAAGCCCATAAAGTCATGTTCCATAGCGATATCGCTACAACAGCCACCTTGAGCACCGAAGATAGTGACGCCAGCGGCGTCGAGTCTGCCTTTGCCACCACGCAGCGCACCAAGACCTATGTCGTCGACACCTCCGTTTTGTTGTCCGATCCCTGGGCACTGCGGAAGTTCGCCGAGCACGACGTCGTGCTGCCAGTCGTCGTCATTTCCGAGCTGGAAGGCAAGCGCCACCACCCCGAGCTGGGATGGTTCGCACGCCAGGCCCTGCGCATGCTCGAAGACCTGCGCCAGACCTACGAACGCCTCGACGAGCCGGTGCCTGTCAATACTGACGGCGGCACCGTGCGCGTCGAACTTAATCATCAGGATCAGTCCCTGCTGCCGGCAGCGTTCCGTGGCACGGAGGGCGACCATCGGATCCTTGCGTGCGCGCTCAACCTCGCGCACGAAGGCAAGGACACGACACTGGTGACTAAGGACGTGCCGCTGCGTGTCAAAGCGGGCGCCGTGGGACTCGACGCCGATGAGTACCACGCCCAGGACGTCGTGCTCACCGGCTACACCGGTATGGCGACGGCGCAGGTGGCGCCGGAGGATATCGATGCTCTCTTTGCCGAAGGCTCGATTCTTCTCGATGACGTGGACACGGACGACGGCACGCCGGTGGCGGACCTGCCCGTGCATTGCGGCGTGCGGCTCAACGCGGCGGGGCAATCCGCGCTCGGCCGCGTGACTGCGGACGGTGCGGTGCAGCTCGTGCGCGGCGACGTCGGTGCCTTCGGCCTGCAGGGACGCAGCGCGGAACAGCGCGTGGCGCTCGACATTCTTGCGGATCCCAACGTCGGTATCGTCTCGCTAGGCGGTCGTGCAGGCACCGGCAAGTCCGCGCTTGCGCTGTGCGCCGGCCTCGAAGCGGTCCTGGAACGCAATGAGCATCGTCGCATCGTCGTCTTCCGCCCAATGTATGCGGTCGGCGGCCAGTCGCTCGGCTACCTGCCGGGCACCGAAAGCGAGAAGATGAACCCGTGGAGCCAGGCCGTTTACGACACTCTCGAGGGTTTGGTCTCCGACAACGTCATCGAGGAAGTCCAGGACCGTGAGCTCCTCGAGGTCCTGCCGCTCACGCACATTCGTGGTCGCAGCCTCCACGACAGCTTCGTCATCGTCGACGAGGCCCAATCGCTGGAGCGTAACGTGCTGCTCACCGTGCTCTCCCGCCTTGGCCGCGGTTCCCGCGTCGTGCTCACGCACGACGTCGCGCAGCGCGATAACCTGCGCGTGGGCCGCCACGACGGCGTCCAGGCAGTCATCGAAAAGCTCAAGGGCCATGAGCTTTTTGCCCACGTCACCCTGCAGCGCTCGGAGCGCTCGGCCATCGCCGAGCTCGTGACCGACTTGCTCGAGGACGGCCGCTAAGCAACGGTTTCGACTTCTCGCGTGGGCGGTGGAGCGGCTAGGGTGGAAATCCTAGCCGCGCACTGCTGCCAGGCCGTGCGCTCGTTGACCCAAGGGAGTTCTTGCACATGCGCTTGAAGAAGCTCATCGCCGTACCTGTCGCCGCCGCACTGCTCGCCACCCCCGTTGCGAACGCCGCACAGCCGAATACCTCGAGCAACGCCGGGATCGAAGTACCGCAGTCCTCCAAGGGCAAGGACGCGTCCTCGCAGAACGTGCCCTTCGACGTCGCGATTGGATTCGCGGTGGCGCTTGGCTTCGTGGCCATCGCCGATATCTTCTTCAACGCCATCAATACGCCCCAGTACCACACGCTGTTTAGGGCATCCTCCTAAAACCGAGGGTGAACGTAACTGTGCATGGCGCGGAAGTCTGCGGAATAATGGATTGCCATGACAGAAAACGACACCACACGTAGCAAGGATTTCGTGCTGCGCCCGTTCCGTATCGAGGACTATCCGCAGATGCGGGCCATCTACGAGCATGGACTCGAGACGGGTCACGCGACGTACGAGACCAAGGCTCTCACGCTGGAACAGTTCCAGCGTTCCAAGATCGCGGCGAGCGTGTTCGTTGCGGTGGAAGCGGATGATGACTCGAAGATCCTCGGTTGGGTCTCTGCCGCTCCTATCTCCTCGCGCAGCGTCTTCCACGGCGTGGTCGAAGACTCCATCTACATTCACCCGGACGCCCGCGGCCGCGGCATCGCTGGCGCGCTGCTTGACAAGCTCATCGAGGTCTGTCAGCAGCTCCACAAGTGGGCCATCCACGCGTGGATCTTCCCGGAGAACGAAGGCTCCGCAGGCCTGCACATTTCGCGCGGTTTCCAAAAGGTGGGCACGTACTCCCACTTGGCGAAGATGACCTACGGCGAGCTCGCGGGCCAGTGGCGTGACACAGCAGTCTATGAGCTGCTCCTGCCCAAGCCGGGGGAGAAGCCGGCCTCTTAAGGGGGCATCGGAAAGCAAGCAAAAGGCCGCCTGCAGCAGTGCTGCAGGCGGCCTTCGTGCGAAAGGATAGCGCAGAGATTTAAGAGATGGTTTCCTTGAGGTGCTCCTCGCGCAGGGGGAGGACGAGGACGAGCGCCAGGATGGCCATCGGAACCATAAGCAGGATAACCGGGGTGAGGCCATCGTTGTAGGCGGAGAGGATGACGTGCTGGATGGTCTCCGGCATCTGCGCCACGAGACCCGGGGTGAGGTGCGAGGAGCCAGAGCCCTGCTCAGCGAATTGCTTGGCGTACTCGGCGCCGGCGGGGCCCATCTCCTTGATGGCGGCCGGCATGTTGGCGGCAAGCTCGTTCTTCATGTTGTGAATGAACAGCGAACCTACGAGGGACGCACCCACGGCGGAGCCGATCTGGCGGAAGAAGTTGTTTGCCGCGGTAGCGGTGCCGACCAGTGCGATGGGGAAAGAGTTCTGCACGATGAGGACGAGGACCTGCTGGACGAAGCCGAGGCCGATGCCGAAGACGAGGAACTCGAAGCCGAGCGTGACAAGGGTCGTCTCGACGGAGAGGCGGGACATCCAGTACAGGGCACCCGCGGTAATCACGAGGCCGATGATGGGATAGACCTTGTAGTGGCCGGTGCGGGCGATGATGAAGCCGACGACGGTGGAGGTCACGATGAGGCCGACCATCATCGGGATCATCATGAGACCAGCCTTGGTCGGGGTGAGCGTGTGGACCATCTGGAGGTAGGTCGGCATGTAGCCGAGGACGCCGAACATTGCCAGACCCAGCACGGTGCCGGCAAGGGTGGTGAGCACCATGTTGCGGTTCTTGAACAGGTGCACCGGGATAAGCGGTTCCTTGGCCTTCGTCTCGACGAGAACGGTGATGATGGCACCCACGATAACCACGGCGGCCAGGCCGAGGATGATCGGATCCGACCACTCGTATTCGGTGCCGCCCCACGTGGTCATGAGGATGAGCGAGGCGGTCGTAAGCGCGATGAAGGTGGCGCCGAGCCAGTCGAAGCGTTTCATGGAGGTATCGCCCACGCGCAGGTGGAGGACGAGAGTACAGACGATCATGGCGAGGATACCCAGCGGGATGTTCATCCACAGGCCCCAGCGCCAGCCCGGGCCGTCCGTGAACCAACCACCGAGGACCGGGCCGAGGACGGAGGACAGGCCGAAGACGCCGCCCATGATGCCCATGAACTTGCCGCGCTCACGGGAGGAGGTGACCTCGGCGATAATCGACTGGGAGGAGATCATCATGAAGCCGGCGCCGAAGCCCTGCACGGCGCGGCCGGCGATGAGCAGGCCCATGGCATGGGCGAAGCCGCCCATCGCGGAGCCGATGACGAACACGGCGATGCCGCCGATGTAGAGCCACTTGCGGCCCATCATGTCGCCCAGCTTGCCGGAGATCGGCATGGCGATGGTCATGGTGACGAGGAAGGCCGAGATGACCCAGCTCATGTGGTCGACGCCGCCGAGCTCGCCCACGATGGTGGGCAGCGCGGTGGAGAAGATCATCTGGCCCAGGGAGCTCATCAACATGGTGAGGACCAGGGCAGAGAAAATCAGGCCGAGGTTATTAGCCCGGGCCTCGCCTTCAGCCGGGGCAACCGGTTCGGTAGTAGCTACCATTGGATTCCTTTCGCGTATTCAGTAAAGAGATGCAGCGCGCCGTGGAGGCGGTCTGCGAGGGGCTCAGTGCAATCGATATCCGGTCCGGCAAGAGCGAGCCACAGGGCCTCGCGAAGGAAAGACGCGATGATCATGGCTTCCGTCGCCGGGGAGGAGTCCGGCAGGCGCTGGAGCTCCGGCTCGGCGGTGAGACGTTGCTCGATGAGCTGCTTAATTTCGTGGGCCTTCTCACGCTTGCGCATCATGGACGCCATGGCGGCCTCGGGTTGCGTTGCGATGCGCTGACGGCGCTCCGCGACGACGGTTCCGTGATGATGGCCGACCATGTGTGCGTCGACGACGTGGAGCGCGAGGGTGAGGACGTTGTCCGTGGGCTCGGTGAGGAAACGCTGTCGAACGTCTTCCGTGAATTCCTTGCTGGGCCCGCCGAGCACGGCGGAGTCCTTGGAATCGAAATAATTGAAAAATGTGCGCCGAGAAATCCCCGCTGCTTCGCAAATCTCTTCCACCGTGACGTCGTTGAAGCCGCGCTCGTCCACCAGCTTGGTGGCGGCGTCCTCAATGGCATCGCGGGTGGCGAGCCGTTTTTGTTCGCGTAACGTTAGTTCTTCTTGCACAGAGTGCAACTTTACACGCGGTGCAAACTTGCACCAAGTGCACAGTGGGTGATTTTCGCGAACTGACGGGTTTGAGAGAGACCTGGCTCATAGGGCAGACGGTGCTGGGATGATTTTTGGGCCGACGAAGCGCTGAGAATCCGCGCGGGGAAGGCGCTTTGGCGGCGAAAAAGTACTCCGCCGCCGCCGTCGGGGGCCGGCGAAGCTGGCATGGCAAAAGCCCCGGCAGGAAAGAAACCTGCTGGGGCGTGGGGCGAAGGCGGCTTAGAAGTTGTCGCGGTCGCGGTTGGTCATGGTGAGAACGTTCAGCTTCGCGTCGAGCTGCTCCTCAGTGAGGTTCTCGCCGTCGACGAAGCCGAGGTCGATGACGGCCTCGCGCACGGTGATGTGCTCGTGGAGGGCATGCTTGGCAGCCTTGGCAGCGTTCTCATAGCCGATGTTGCCGTTGAGCGGCGTGACAATCGACGTGGAGGACTCGGCAAACTTCTTCATGCGCGGTTCGTTGGCGGTGATGCCGTCGACGCACTTCTCAGCGAAGACGCGGGAGATGTTGGCGAGCAGGCGGGCAGACTCGAGGACGTTGCGCGCCATCATCGGGATGTAGACGTTGAGCTCGAACTGGCCGGAGGCGCCACCGAAGGCGACGGCAGCGTCGTTGCCGATGACCTGAGCGGCGACCTGGGTAGCGGACTCGACCAGGACCGGGTTGACCTTGCCCGGCATGATGGAGGAACCTGGCTGCAGATCCTTGAGGTGGATCTCGGCGAGGCCGGTGAGCGGGCCGGAACCCATGAGGCGGATGTCGTTGGCGATCTTGTTGAGGGAGACGGCCACGGTGCGCATGGCGCCGGAGAACTCGACGAGTCCGTCGCGGGCAGCTTGAGCTTCGAAGTGGTTCTCGGCCTCCTTGAGCTGCTCGATGCCGGTGAGTTTCTTCAGCTCCTCGGTGACCTTGGCACCGAAGTCAGCGGCGGTGTTGAGGCCAGTACCGGTGGCGGTGCCGCCGATGGCGAGCTCGCCCAGGCGGGGGAGGACGGCCTCGACGCGCTCGATGCCGAGCTCGATCTGGCGAGCGTAGCCGCCGAATTCCTGGCCGAGGGTGACCGGGGTGGCGTCCATCATGTGCGTGCGGCCGGACTTCACGACGTCAGCGAATTCCTTGGCCTTGGCGAGCAGCGACTCGTGGAGGACCTTGAGGCCCGGGATGAGGTCGTTGACGGCGGCCTCAGTCGCTGCGACGTGGGTGGCGGTCGGGAACGTGTCGTTGGAGGACTGGCCCATGTTGACGTGGTCGTTCGGGTGAATCTCGACGCCGTTGTTGTGAGCGATAGACGCGATGACCTCGTTGGTGTTCATGTTGGACGAGGTGCCGGAACCGGTCTGGAAGACGTCGATGGGGAAAGCATCGTCGTGCTTGTTCTCACCAATTTCCTTGGCGGCGGCGATAATCGCGTCGGCCTTCTCGGCGTCGAGCTTGCCGGTGTCCTTGTTGACCTGTGCGCACGCAGCCTTGAGCAGGCCGAGGGCGCGGATCTGGGCAGCCTCGAGGCCGCGGCCGGAGATGGGGAAGTTATCCACTGCGCGCTGGGTCTGGGCGCGCCACAGCGCGTCAACCGGGACCTTTACTTCGCCCATGGTGTCGTGTTCGATGCGGTACTCAGTCATGAATGTTCCACCTTTTTGTCTTCAACGTGATTCGGAGTGCAGGCTCTTCAGCGCCCGCGGACAAGTCACACTTGCTAGCAACCAGTATGCACAAACACATCACGGTGCGGGGCACAGCGGTGTGTGACGAGCCTTACTAATGAGGAAAAGCCGCGCCGCCGGTGCCCACGTGGGGCCGCAAGCGCGGCGAGGGAAAACTACTTGGTCTTCGGGTCGGAGTAATCGACCACCGAGTATTCCTGCAGCTTGGCCAGCTTGTGCTGGGAGTCGATGTAACGGATGGTGCCGGACTTCGAGCGCATGACCAGGGAGCGCGTGGTGGCGCCGTTGGCACGGTAGGACACACCGCGGAGCATGTCGCCGTTGGTGACGCCGGTGGCTGCGAAGTAGCAGTTATCGGAGGAGACCAGGTCGTTGGTGCCGAGGACGCGGTCGAGATCGTGGCCGGCCTTGCGTGCCTTCTCCGCCTCAGCCTCGTCCTTCGGGGCGAGCTTGCCCTGGATTTCGCCGCCCATGCACTTCATGGCGCAGGCGGTGATGATGCCCTCCGGGGTGCCGCCGGTGCCCATCATCATGTCGATGGAGTTGGTGTCCTGGCAGGTCGCGATGGCACCGGCGACGTCGCCGTCCATGATGAGGCGCACCTTGGCGCCGGCGTCGCGGATTTCCTGGATGAGTTCCTTGTGGCGCGGGCGGTCGAGGACCACGACGGTGACCTCGGACGGGCGGATGCCCTTGGCCTTGGCGACGGCCTCCACGTTCTCCTTGACGGAGGCGTTGATGTCGATAACGCCCACGGCGTCCGGGCCCACGGCGATCTTCTTCATGTAGAACACGGCGGACGGGTCGAACATCGTGCCGCGCTCGGCGGCAGCGATGACGGAAATCGCGTTAGGGCGGCCCTCGGCCATGAGGCGGGTGCCGTCGACCGGGTCGACCGCGATGTCCATGGCGATGCCCTCGCCGGTGCCGACTTCCTCGCCGTTGAAGAGCATGGGAGCCTCGTCCTTTTCGCCTTCACCGATGACGACGATGCCGTTCATGGCGACGGTGTTGATGAGCTTGCGCATGGCGTCCACGGCGGCGCCGTCGCCCTCGTTCTTCATGCCGCGGCCGACCCAGCGGCCCGACGCCAGCGCGGCGGCCTCGGTGACGCGCACCAGCTCCATAGCGAGGTTGCGGTCGGGCATGTACGAAGTGTTATCCGACATGAAAAGGATGCTCCTTGGAAATAAAAATGCGGAAGTAAACGGACCTCCTTATATTGTTGCACTTTTCTTCCAGATCTACGTCCGAATCGGGCCCCCGAATGTGGGAACGTGTACACCCGTTCCGCGATAGTGCCTGTTCAACAGGCCCACAGGAAGCGCACAGGGGATTGGTCGCTGGCGCGGGGCCTCCCGCGAGCCTGCTGCTAGCTCGGCGCGGCACAGTAGGGACCATGATGATTGCGAAAGTCCTAGCCCCTGTCCTCGCTGTGAGCGTCGCTCTGGGCGCCGTCGTTGTTGAGCACGAGAAGCCGCGGGGCGAGACGGTGGGCGAAGCCGTTGCCGCGCGCGTCGCCGCGGCTCATGAGGACTGCTCGCCCGCGCGAGAACGCTTTAGGCAATGCCCCGACGGCATGCCATACTAGGTAGCCGTGGCAGCTGAAGATAAACCCAAAATCTTTGAAGGCGGCAAGGACATGGTCCTGTCGCTCGGCGTCGTCGTCATCATGATGTTGGTCGTCGTGGGCGCGACGGGCCTGTGCACCGTCAATCCGGAAGAGACAAATTACGCGCGCGAAAACCCCGTGGACGCGCAGTCTTTCCTTGACTTAGAGTCGCGCACGACGGAAACGGCCCTGCGTCTGCCGCAGGTGCCCGAAGGCTGGACCCCCAACTCCGCGCGCCGCTCGAGCGTCGCGGGCGAGACCGCCGCCATCGTTGGCTGGGTCACCGCCGAGGAGGGTTTCATCCAGGCTGCGCAGACAGCCGTGCCGCTTGACGATGCCCTTAAAAATTACGATGGCGCATACCGCGCCGACCGCAGCTCCCGCACCGTCGATGGCACCGACGTGCAGGTCTTCGCGTCTGAGGACGCGGACGTCCGCCCGCTGTGGGGCTTTGACTTGGGCGACGAGCGTGTCATTCTCACCGGATCGGCGAGCGATGACGACTATGAGGCGCTGGTGCGCGCGTTCGTCGCGGCGCAACCCCTCCCCAATTAATCCGCGTTCCGCGCTAGCGGAACGCGCCAGCGGACCGCTCTAGCGGGCGAAGCCTGCTAGCGGAACGTGACCGCGGTGAGCTCGGGGGAGAAGACCGCGGAGACACCGGGGGCATCGGCAAGCTCGGTGAGACCGTTGAGCTTGTCGCGGCCGAGGTAGACGTCGACCTTTTCGCGCGTGGTACCCGGGGTGACAGTAATCGACTCGACCTTGCCGTCGGCGAAAGCCACGGCGATGGAGCCCTTGAAGTACGTGACCTCGTCGCCGGAGTCCGTGTGCGGGGTACCGAAGAATTCCTCGACGAGGGAGCGCGGGTCACCAAAGAGGATCGAGCCGGCCGAGCCGGATTTAGACACAAAATCGACGCGGTCGCCGGGGTAGCCGTAAATCTGCATTACTCTGCCGCCTCTGCGGTCTGATCGCCCTGGTCGGCGCGGTGGAGCGCGGCCTCCACGCGCTGGGAGGCGCCGTCGAGGTGGGCCTCGCAGGCCTTGGCGAGCGCCTCGCCGCGCTCCCAGAACTTGAGCGATTCGTCGAGGCCCATCTGGCCGAGCTCGAGGATTTTGACGGTCTCGATGAGCTCGTTGCGGGCCTCTTCGTAGCTGAGCTGCTCGACGGGCGGGAAGGCGTCCTGGCCCGGCTGGCCGGTGCCAAAGGTGTTCTCGGACATGGTGCTCCTTAAATATGCGTTCGTGGGGGAGTTTAGTCTGCCGGCTGAGCGGCCATCGCGGCGGCGGTAATCGAGCCGTCGCCGACGCGGATGCGCAGCTGACTGCCGGGCGGGGACTGCTGGTAGGACGTGACCACCTCGGGACCCGAGCCGTCGCGCGGAACGACCTGGACTACGGCGTAGCCGCGGGCGAGCGTGGCGGAGGGACCGAGCGCGGAGACCTGCGCGCGCAGGGCCGCGACCTGCTTCTGCTCAGTGCTGAGCACGTACTGGATGTCGCGGCGAATGAGGGCGAGGTTGCGGTCGAGTTCGTCGCGGCGGTCGTTGATGGGCTTCATGGGATCGGCGAGCACGGGCCGCGAGCGGATGGCGGCGAGGTTGCGGCGCTCGCGCTCAACCCAGCCGCGCAGGGCGCCGGACATGCGGGCGCGGGCTTCGGCGATGAGCGCGTGCTCCTCGGCGGCGTCAGGGACGACGCGTTTGGCGGCATCGGTAGGCGTCGCTGCGCGCACGTCCGCAACGTTGTCGAGGATGGGGGAGTCCGGCTCGTGGCCGATGGCGGAGACTACGGGCGTCTGCGCCGCGACGACGGCGCGCTGGAGGGCCTCTTCAGAGAAGGGGAGCAGGTCTTCGACGGCGCCGCCGCCGCGGGCGATGATGATCACGTCGACTTGCGGGTCCGCGTCGAGGATCTGCAGCGCGCGGATGACGGAGCTGACCGCCTCGGTGCCCTGGACCGCGGCGTTTTCCACGCGGAACTGGACGTGCGGCCAGCGGCCCTGGGCCACGGCGAGGACGTCGCGCTCCGCATGGGAGCCGCGCGAGGTAATCAGACCGACCTTGTGCGGCAGATAGGGCAGTGGTTTTTTGCGGCCGGGATCGAAGAGTCCCTCACTGGCGAGCTGCTGGCGGAGCATCTCGATGCGCGCCAGGAGGTCGCCCAAGCCGACCTGCCGTATGTCGTCGACCATGATGGAAAACTCGCCGCGGCCCTCGTAGAAGTTGGGCTTGCCGTGGATGATGACGCGGTCGCCCTCTTTGGGGCGCGGCTGCATGGCGCCGAACTGGCGGGAGGGCACGCGCAAGGCAATGGACTTGTCTTGGTTGACGTCGCGGAGCACGAGGAACGCGAAGGCCCACTGAGGCTTGTAATTGACCTGGGCAAGCTGGCCCTCGATCCACAGGTAGCCGAGCTTATCAATCCACCCCTTGACGGAGTGGTTGACCATGGCGACGGACCATGGAGACTCGGGCGAAGACGCGGCATGCGCCATAGAGTGACCTACCTTAATGTACGAAGAAATTACAGGCGTGTTCACCCAGTCTATTGTTTTTGTCCGATCGTCGGTACTCTGGGCTTTATGAGTGAAGCTGGCAAGAATGTTCTCCTGGCGGCGCCGCGCGGCTACTGCGCTGGCGTGGATCGCGCAGTCGAGACGGTAGAAAAGGCGCTGGAGAAGTACGGCGCCCCCATTTACGTGCGCAAGCAGATTGTTCACAACCGTTACGTCGTCGAGTCTTTGGCCGAGCGCGGCGTCATCTTCGTCGACGAGGCTTCCGAGGCCCCCGAGGGCGCCCACCTTGTTTTCTCCGCCCATGGCATTGCGCCCACCGTGCGCGCCGAGGCGAAGAACCGCAACCAGATCACGCTCGATGCCACATGCCCGCTTGTGACGAAGGTGCACAAGGAAGCCCAGCGCTTCCACCGCGACGGTTACCACATCCTCCTCGTCGGCCACGAGGGGCACGAAGAGGTCGAGGGCACCGCAGGTGAGGCGCCGGAGGTTACTCACCTCGTCGACGGCCTCGACGGTGTCGCGGCTCTGCCGGACTGGCTACAGGACGAAAAGCTTATTTGGCTGTCCCAGACCACGCTGTCTGTCGACGAGACCATGGTCATCGTCAACGCCCTGCGCGAGCGCTTCCCACACCTGGAGAACCCGCCGTCAGACGATATTTGCTACGCCACGCAGAACCGCCAAGGTTCCGTCAAGGCCATCGCGCCGAAGTGCGACCTTATGATCGTGGTGGGCTCCAAGAACTCTTCGAACTCCGTGCGCCTCGTTGAGGTCGCGCTCGAAGCTGGCTCCAAGGATGCCCACCTCGTGGACTTCGCCAAGGAGATCCAGGAGGAGTGGCTCGACGGCGTGACCACCGTGGGCGTTACCTGTGGCGCCTCCGTGCCGGAGCTGCTCGTGCGCGAGGTCCTCGAATTCCTCGACGAGCGCGGCTACAGCGACGTCGAGCAGGTGACCACGAGCACCGAGACCATTACTTTTGCCTTGCCGCGTGACTTGCGGCCAGCACGCGTGAAGTAAGTCTTTCGCGTTGCGTCCCCGGTCCGTGCGGACCGGGGATTTTTGTGTATGCGGCGCTGTACGCAGGAGCTCTGCAGAGCTCGCAGAGGGCGGTTACGGTGGATCCTCGTAAGCATTCGATAGTCATGAAGGAGTTAGACAATGACGGATCTGTCCACAAAGACAATTGCCTTTATCGCGACGAACGATTTTGAGGATTCCGAGCTCACCTCGCCGGCGGACGCCGTGCGCGAGGCGGGAGCGACCGTGAAGATTCTTGCCCCGGAGAAGGGCCAGATTAGCGGCAAAAAGGGTACCTCCATCGACGTAGACGCCACGACGGCTGAGGCCCGTGGCGAGCGTTTGATGGCATCGTGCTGCCCGGCGGCACCGGCAATGCGGATGCGCTGCGTCTCGATGAGGCAGCCGTGGAGATCGTGAAGAAGCACGTCGAGGCAGGCCGCCCGCTGGGCGTTATCTGCCACGGCGGCTGGATTCTTACCGACGCGGACGTGCTCAAGGGCCGTACGCTGACGTCGTTCCCGTCGCTCAAGACGGACCTGCGCAACGCGGGTGCGACCTGGGTCGACGAGGAAGTCCACGTTGATGAGGGCCTTGTGTCCTCTCGTACGCCGGACGACCTGCCCGCCTTCAACGCGAAGATCGTCGAAGAGTTTGCTGAGGGCAAGCACTAAGACGTTCTTACAGAAGTCCCCCGGTACGACGCTTGCATGAATTGGGCGTCGCGCCCGGGGATTGTTCTGTCTGCGCGGTGGCGTTTAGTCCTCGCCGTAGAGGTCCTCGTCGAGGCGGCTGGCGCGGCGCGCGGGACGCTTGGAGGCTGCGGGTGAATCTGAGGGGGCATCGGTAGCCGGGGCCGATTGCGCAGGGAACGTGGCGGTGCCGTCGCCTGCACGGCGATTCGGATCGGGGCGCACCGGAGCGTCCTCTTTCGACGTAGACGTCTTCGCAGCCTGAGCCTCGGCTGCGGCCTGAGCCTCAGCGAGCTCGCGTTCGCGGGCCTCGCGGCGGGCACGCGCACGGGCGACGCGCTCAGCCTGCTCGCGCTCGAGAGCATCGCGCGCCGGGAGTCCCTGCTCGATGCGTTCTCGGGCGGCGCGCTCCGCGGCCTGTTCGCGGCGGCGCGCGTCGCGGTCCCGCTCGCCGGTGCGAACGCGACGGGTGGAGGCGGTCTCCGATTGATTGCGGGCTTTGAGCTCCGCCACCGTGAGCGTGCCGGAGCGCTGGCGGGCGCGGGTGCTTGCGACACGATTGCGGCGCTCGGCCTCCGCGGTGGCGCGGCGGGTAGCAGCCTCAGACTCGCGGGTTGACGAGGCGTTGCGACCAGCGAGCCACAGGCGCACGACGGCGATAAGAGCCCCGGCTAGGACAAGGATGAGCAGCGCGGGAAAACGTTCAACGAAAGGATAGGCGCCAGTAAACAGCGTGGTACGCGAGAACAACGAGGCAGTATCGCTGCTTCTATACGCAGTCAGCCAGCCGGTGAGCAACACCATGACCGCGAAGATCACGGGGATAGACAAGACCGTAATGAGCAAGCCGCGTGGGTTGACCACGAGGACGGCCGCGAGGACGCCGAGTGCGAAGCATGCTGTAAAGGCCCAGCTAAAGCCGCTCATGGCGACCGTAATAATGAGGCCAAGAAGGAGCCCGCCAGCGATAATCGCCGGCCCGGACCACACTGGCATGCCGGACCGCGGCGCGTATCCGGAGGGACGGCGGGTGGCGGTGGAGGCATTAGCATGTGACACGAACGGCAATTTTACCTTTTCTTTACCCAGAAAGAGGGATTGAGCGAGGTGAGTTTCCGCATATCGAGCCCGCGTTGTCACCCCGAAACGAGACGCGCGGGCCGTCGTCGGTTAGTGCCGTGGCGGCGGGCCCACGACGGTGAGGTCGAGTTCGGCTTGCGCCGTGCCACAATCCTTCCGCTGGGAACCACGGCTCGGTGCCTTCTTCTTGTACGGCGAAAACCCGAGGGCGCGTTCATATACTCGAAGAGTTTCTCACAGAGAGGTGTCGTGAGAATGCCGAGCATGTGCGTGTTGTGTGCGTGGAAGGAGAACGAGTGGATCGTGCCGGCGCGGGCGTTGAGATAGTCGCTGCGGTGTAGCCACACGTCCGGGCCGTTGGCGTGGATGCGGATTTCGCCGTCTGTCGACGGAAAGATGTAGAACATCGGTGGGGAACGGGGGTAAAAATCGTTCGCTTTACGAACTTCGGTGCAGGTTATGAACGATGCGTTACAGTGCGTGCATGACCAATTCGACATCGCACCGAGGGGAGGGCGCTTCCGGTTCGGCCCACCGTGCTGCGGGCGACGAGGTTGCTGATCCCAGCGGAACACGGTGGCAGCGCGCGGCTATTCACCTAGGCGGATTTGTGGGTCCCTTTGTCGGCCAGTCTATTTCCGTCGTCTTGCCGGAGTTTTCGCGTTCGTTTGGGATTTCAGTCTCCCTCGCCGCGCTGACCATTACGGCGTACACCTTTCCGTTTGCGGTTGCGATGTTGTTTTCTGGCCGACTGGTGCGCGGGTCTTCACCGTCCAAGGTCGTGCTTGTCGCATTCGCTGTTATTTGTGCGGGCGCCGTAGGTCTGATGCTGGCGCCTACATGGTGGATATTCCTCACGATCTTCGTCATCATGGCGATTGCCAATGCCTTCACGACTCCAGTTCTGCAAGGCATTGTGAAACGGATTACTCCTGACCATGAGCTGGGCACCGCGTTGGGGACGTTTACTGCGATGCAATCGTTGGGCGTGTTCTCGGCTCCGCTGCTGGCCGGTGCCGCCGCGCTCATTTCTTGGCGGCTGACCTATCTGGTCGTTATCGCCTCCGTGGTCTTCATCTTCTTGGTACGGGTGCCCATGCTCACGCCCGCGCCGCGCCGGGTGGCTGGTGACAACGAGCGGGTGCGATGGGGATATATGTCCGTCCACATGCTCACCTTCCTGATTCTGGGCGCCGGTGTGGTGGGCATGCCGTTTGCCGTGTCCTTGCTCGCTGCGGAGCGCTTTGATCTCGGCTCGGCCGGCCGCGGCGCCGTCGTGATGTGCGGCGGTTTGGCAGCATTTATTTTCTCCCGCTTCATTGGTCGCGCGGTCGACGCCCTGGGCGTGTCCCGGTCGCTCGCGCTGGGACTGGGGAGCGTCATCGCGGGACTGTTGTGCGTGCCACTGTCCTCGCACCCGATCGTCATTGCGGTTGCCTGGGCGCTGGCGCTCGTGGGCATGCAAGCGGTACAGATCATCATCAACATGCTCGTGCTGCGCTCGCCCGGTGGCACGGAACTCCTGTCGACCGTGTTGGCCTTCCGTTTCTTCGGCGCGGCGCTGGCTCCTGTCGTCATGATGCCCGTGTTTACCGCCAGCCATTATGCTGCCTTCTGGATTCCTGCCGCAGGCGCGGTCATTGCCTTAGGCCTGCAGCTCGCAGTCGCGCGTCGTGCTGCTGCGCGGCGTGCATCCTAAAAGCCGCCTTCCTCCGGTAGAGGCTCCTGCGCGTAACGCGGCCACGTATCGACGCGCTCGAGTTCGGTGGGGAGCCGGTCCGTGCGCGCCGGGATGTCCATCTCGCCGAGCTTGCGGGCGGTGACCATGACGCGGGAGTCGACGGAGCCGAGCGTCGCGTTGAAGGCGTCGATGGCGCGCTCGAGGCCGCGACCCACCTTATTGAAGTGTTCGCCCATGGTGTTAAGGCGCGAGTAGAGCTCGCGGCCTAGGCGCTGCACCTCGCGCGCCTTGTCCGAGATGTCTTCCTGCCGCCAGCCCAGCGCGACGGTGCGCAGCAGGGCGAAGAGCGTGGTGGGGGTTGCGATGACGATATTGCGCTCGAAGGCGAACTCGAGGAGGTCCGGGTCGACGCTCAGCGCGGCGTCGAGGAAAGGATCGGCGGGGACGAAGAGTACCACGAACTCGGGCGTGGGCTGGAAGGCCTCGATGTACTCGCGGCCGGACAGCGCCGCGACGTGGCTGCGCATGAGATGGGCGTGGCGGCGCAGGAAAGCGGCGTGCTCCTCGGGGTCTGTGGCCTCGAGCGCGTCAAGATACGAGCTGAAAGGAACCTTGGCATCAAGGACGATCTGACGCCCACCGGCCAAGCGGATGACGAGATCGGGGCGCACGCGCTGGCCGTCGAGGGTGGCGGTGACCTGCGAGTCGAAGTCGACGTGCTTGACCATGCCGCCGAGCTCTACGACGCGCTCGAGTTGGATCTCGCCCCACCGGCCGCGAACGTTGGGGGAGCGCAGCGCTGTGACGAGTTTGTCTGTGCGGTCATTGAGCCGCGCCGAGGTACGCGTGATGGCCTGCACCTGGCTGGTGAGCGACGCGAATTCGGCGGCGCGACCAGCCTCGAGCTCCTGGAGTTGGAGGCCTAGGCGATCCATGGCCTTCTCGAGCGGGACGACCTGGCGGTCGAGTGAATCTGCGAGGCCTTCGCGCACTCCGGCGGTGAGTTCGCGGGTGGCATCGGCAGGCAAAGCAGGCGCGGGGGACTGGCCCACGCGGTAGGCGTGTGCGAGCCAGCCCAGCACGGCGCCAAGAACAAGGCCAAGAATCAAATACAGGATGGAGCTCATGGAGCCCCACCCTGCCAGACGGTGTCGACATGGTCGTTTAGGAACGCCGGAACTTTTCGAAAGTTTTATCGAGAATGTCGCGGGCCTTGTCGAGCTGCGGACGAATACGCGGGCGCTCGGCCGGGTGTGGCGCGGCGTCGACGTCCATGGTGGTGGGGTCGGTGCCATCAGCTGCAGCGTCGCGACCTGCGGCCTCGCCAGCGAACTCGTTGTCGCGCAGGGTGACGCGTTTCAAGCGGCCCTCGTCTTCGGTGTAGCGACCGATGAGCTCGCCTGCGACGGTCTCGAAGCGGATGTCCTCGGCGTGGATCTCGCCCGACTGCAGCTTGAGGACCTCAAGGACGTAGCGCCAGCACACCGCGAACACGGCGACGACGGGCACGGCGAGGAAGGCGCCCACGAGACCAAAGAGCGCGGAGCCGACGGTGACGGAGATGAGCACGACGACGGGGTGGAGGTTCATGGCGCGGGCCTGGAGCCAGGGGCTCAACACATTGCCCTCGAGCTGCTGGACGACGAGGACGATGATGAGCACGATGACGGCCTTGGTGAGTCCCAGGGAGACGAGCGTGATGGTCACGGACAGCGCGCCGGCGACGATGGCGCCGACGAAGGGGATGAAGCCGGCGCAGAACGTGATAATCGCCAGCGCCATGGCGAGCGGCACGTTGAGGATGATAAGTCCTAGACCGATGAAGACGGCGTCGATGGCAGAGACGAGCGCTTGTGCGCGGACGAAGCCGCCCAGTGTATTCCAGGCGCGGGTAAGCAGCTCGGTGAGGTGCCAGCCCGCGCGGCGGCCGGTGGCCTCGCGCAGCCAGCCCAAGAATTTGTGGCCGTCCTTGAGGAAGAAGAAAGTAAGGACGAGGACGACGAGGAGGGTGACCACGATGGAGGTCACGGTGCCGATGCCGGAGAAGACGCTGCCCGCGATGGAACCCGCGCGGGATTGAATCCATGTGGCGGCCTCGTCGATATAGCGGCCCAGCTCGTCGTTATCAAGCTCGAGCGGCGGACCCTGGACCCACAGCTGCAGGCGCTGGATGCCCTCGACGGTCTGTAAGTACAGCGTCTGGGATTGCCGCGCGAAGTTCGGCGCGACAAACGCGATGATGCCGCCCACGATTCCAAAGAACAGCAGGATGGAGGCGAACGCGGCGAGCCCGCTGGGCAGCCCGACCTTGCGCATCCCACCCGACAGCGGCGCGAGCACCGTACAAATAATGAGCGCCAGCAGAACCGGCAGGACGCCCTGCCAGAAGTTGCCCAGCATGCGCGCGGCCGCATAGATAAATGCGCCGATGATAAACAGGCGCAGCGCCCACATCGAGACGTTGCGCACCATGTCGGCCACGACAACGGAGCGGTCGACTTGGTCTCCCGGCGGGTGCGGGGAGACGCCGCTCAGGCGGGCGGCATCGGCAGCCTCACTCGGCTTGGCGGAAAGCCCCAGGGCCTCGGGATGGGCGCTGGGGTCTGTCGGGGACGCGTCGGGCTGATCAAAACTCACCCCACCATCTTGCCTTAAATTTTTTCCGGTGCGTTAGGATTGGCCCCGTGAGTCTTACACTTGGAATCGTCGGCCTGCCCAACGTGGGCAAGTCCACGCTATTTAACGCCCTGACCCGTTCCGATATCTTGGCCGCGAATTACCCGTTCGCCACCATCGAGCCCAACGTCGGCCTCGTGGAGCTGCCAGATAAGCGCCTCGACCGCTTGGCTGAGATGTTCAACTCGGAGCGCATTTTGCCCGCGACCGTGTCCTTCGTGGATATCGCCGGCATCGTCGAGGGCGCCTCCAAGGGCGAGGGCATGGGCAACGCCTTCCTCGCCAATATCCGCGAAGCCGACGCCATCTGTCAGGTCGTTCGCGCGTTCTCCGATGACAATGTCATCCACGTCGACGGAAAGGTCGACCCGGCGCACGATATCTCGATCATCAATACCGAGCTCATCCTCGCTGACCTGCAGACCATCGAGAAGGCCCTGCCGCGCCTGGAGAAGGAAGCCCGCAAGGATAAGGAGAAGGCCGTCGAAGTCGAGGAGACCAAGAAGGCTCAGGCCGTCCTCGAGGATGACCGCACCCTCTTCGCCGCCGCGAAGAACGGCGAGCTCGATCTCGCGCCGCTGCGCGACCTCCATCTCATGACTGCTAAGCCCTTCCTGTACGTCTTCAACTCGGACGAGGCCGTGCTTACCGATGCCGCCAAGCGCGCCGAGCTCGCAGAGCTCGTCGCCCCGGCGGAGTGCGTCTTCCTCGACGCCCAGACCGAGACCGAGCTGCTCGAACTGCCCGAGGATGAGGCCATGGAGCTCCTCGAGTCCGTGGGTCAGACCGAGCCAGGCCTGGCCACGCTCGCCAAGGCTGGTTTTGAGACGCTTGGCCTGCAGACCTACCTCACCGCCGGTGAGAAGGAAGCGCGCGCCTGGACGATTAAGAAGGGCTCCGCCGCCCCGCAGGCCGCTGGCGTTATCCACACCGACTTCGAGAAGAAGTTCATCAAGGCGGAAATCGTCTCCTTCGACGACCTCGACGAGGCTGGCTCCATGGCCGAGGCCCGCGCTCACGGCAAGGTCCGCCAGGAAGGCAAGGACTACATCATGCAAGACGGCGACGTCTGCGACTTCAAGATCGGCGGCTAGACTCACCCACCGCCACAGCCCGAGTCTGCTCGCACACTATGCTCACCGGTGGCGACCACGAGTCGGAGCTCGTCAACGCCTCACCGGCTTTTCACGACAACGAAGCCCTCCAGATCGCGCGATCGGGAGGGCTTCGTTGTCGTGAAATCCCGCTTAGAGTCGCAACGTCTTCATCACATGCATGCCCGTCGTAATGAGCGTGCGGAAGCGCTCGGGCGGCAGGAGCGTCGAGGGCGCGAGCGGGTGGAGACGTTGCGCGGCGACCGTCCGCTCGTTGGACCACAGGCGTAGGCCGGTCTCGCCGTGGCGGTGGCCGAGGCCGGATTCCTTGACGCCGCCGCCCGGCGCGGCGATGGAGCCGTAGGCCGCCGCGAAGCCTTCGTTGATATTGACCATGCCGGCTTCCACCCGGCTGGCCACGTTCCAGGCGTGGCGCTCGGATCCGGACCACACGGAGGCCGCCAAGCCATACGACGTGTCGTTGGCGCGTGCGATGGCCTCCTCGTCCGAGTTCACCTTATAGAGGGAAAGCACGGGGCCGAAGGTCTCGGCAGCGTAGCACTCCATGTCTTCCGTGACACCCTCGAGGATGGTCGGCTCGAAGAAGAACGGACCGAGCTCCGGGCGGGCCTTGCCGCCGTACACGACAGTTGCGCCCTTGGATACCGCGTCGTCGACGTGGCGTTGGACAGTCTCGAGCTGCCTTGCCGAGGTGAGCGTGCCGATGGTCGCCGCGTCAGTGAACGACGCACCGAGCACCTCGCGGTCGAGCGCTTGCTGCAGTTCGGCGACGAGCTCGTCGTAGACATCGGCATGGACGTAGGCGCGCTCGGCAGACATACACAGCTGTCCTGAGGAGGAAAAAGCCGTGCGGACGAGGGCAGGGGCGGTGGAGGAAGCGGGGGCATCGGCAAGCACGAGCGCGGGATTCTTACCGCCCAGCTCGAGTATGGCGGGAATGAGGCGCTCTGCAGCCTGGGCGGCGAGCTGCTTGCCCACCTTCGTCGAGCCGGTAAAGGAGAGGCCGTCCACGAGAGGCACGAGCGCGTCGCCGACCTCGGCGCCGCGGCCCGGCACGAGTTGCCACGCACCCGCGGGCAGGCCCGCGGCGATGGCGAGGCGGCGCAGGTAGATGGCCGTGAGCGTGGTCTGAGAGTCCGGCTTGTGAACCACGGCGTTACCCGCGGCGAGCGCGGCGAGGACGTCGCCGACGCCGAGGGAGAGCGGATAATTCCACGGGGAAATGAGCCCAACGACGCCGAGCGGGTAATACTGCGTGCGCGTCGTGGTGAGCACAGGCAAGGCGCCGCGGTGGCGCTCGTCGCGCAAGGCGTGGGCGGCGCGCTGACCATAGAAGCGCGCGCAATTGTAGAGGTCCATGACCTCGTCATAGGCGTGGGCGCGGGCCTTGCCGTTTTCGGCCTGGATGAGGTCAAGGACGGTGTCCTCGTTTTCGCGCAAAGCCTCGTGGAGGCGGAAGAACACGCGGCGGCGCTCGGCGAAGCTCGTGTTGCCCCAGACCTTTTGTGCGGCGCGGGCGTCCGTGACTGCGGCCTCGACGTCGGGTGTGGTCGCGGTGGGGAAAGTAAAGAGTTCCTCGCCGGTCCAGGGGGCTACCGCGATGTGCGCGGGGCCGGTGCCGCGCACGTCGCCAGCCGGTGCGGAGTCGAGGATCGAGCGCAGGCGAGCGGCGAGTTCAGCGGGAAGCGAGGGCGAGCGAAAGGTTTTCATAAATTCCCATACTAGCGATTACTAGTGTGACTATCCTTGCACTATGACAGTCACTGAGATGCGGTTCACACAAGCGCTGCGCGCGGCCGTGGACCAGCGGCGCGGGGACGAGCGTCGCGCCGCTGGGCGCGGTGGACGTCGACGCCTTTGAAAACAACGCACGCGCCATGGTCGCCCGCGCCGGCGGGCTGCCCATTCGCGTGGCCTCCAAGTCGCTGCGCAGTGTCGAGGCCCTGCGTAATGCGCTGTCCTTCGACCTCGTCGCGGAGGAAGTCGGCGGCGACATCGACGAGATCCTTGAGAACTGGGAGACCCACGCCCGCAGTGCGGATCACTTTGAGTGCTTTTGGTTCCCGCATACCGACCGCGCGCAGATCAAGCGCAATACGCGCCTAGCGCCCGATGCCGCGCACGAGGTGGGCCCGCGTCCGAAGCGGAAGGAATTCCTCGACGAGGAACTCGTGGGCAACGGCGCCTTCGCTGCGGCCCTGGCGGTCGGGCGCGCCGTGCCCGCGTCGATCCCTTACGCCAACCGCATCGCGACCGCAGCGCTCTCGCACAACCGCTACCGCGGCACGAACCACGGCGTGTTCGTCTCGCCGCGTCGCGTGCGCTTCCACGAGATGGAGTACGCCGTGCCGCTGGCTGACGGCCCCGCGGTCGTCCGCGAGATCCGATCGCTAATCGACCGCCGCGGCTGGCGCATCGGCTTCCCGCTCGAGCTGCGCACCACGGCCGCGGACGACGTTGCGCTGTCCACGTCTACCGGCCGCGAGTCCATGTACATCGCCACGCACGTGCCGCAGTTCGTGGAACCGCAGCCCATCTTCGCCGAGATCGAACCGCTCCTGCGCGTCGCCGGCGGGCGCCCGCACTGGGGCAAGATGCACACCCTTGGCCGCGCGGACCTAGCAGAGCTTTATCCGCGCTTCGACGAGTTCTGTGCGCTGCGCGAACAGATGGATCCGCAGTGGCGCTTCGGCTCAAATTATTTGAAGAAACTCTTCGGCTAATTGAACTTTCGGTCTCAATTGACACCCCAGCGCACGGCTGGTTTTATGGCTGTGCAGAAGGGGAGTAGTTCCGCGTCGGCACCTGGGGTTTAACAGGGTCGGCGCTGGCTGGTCGACATACTGGCGCCGCGCGCCCGGCCACCCAGCCAGGTTCCACCTGGTGAACGAGACCTTCGGTATTCACCGTCCGTTTCCTACCCGGCTGAACCGAAGGGACTCGTTACTATGTCCGCCGTTGATCGTTCCGAACAAACCGCCCTCGAGCGGTTTATGAAGCTGTCTATCGCCGCCGCCGTCGCGACGATCCTGCTGAAGACCCTTGCCGCGTGGCTCACCGGTTCCGTGGGTTTTCTTTCCGATGCCCTCGAATCCATCGTCAACCTCGTCGCAGCCATCGCAGGCTTCATTGCGCTGCGCGTCGCCGTCAAGCCCGCGGACAAGGACCACCATTTCGGCCACGGCAAGGCCGAGTATGTCTCCGCGCTGCTTGAAGGCGCGCTCATCTTTGTTGCCGCCGGCATGATTCTCTGGTCCGCCGCCAACCGCCTCATTCATCTTCAGCCGCTCGAGCAACCTGGCCTGGGCCTTCTTTTGTCCACCGCCGCTTCCGTGCTCAACCTCGTGGTCGGCCTGGCGCTCCTGCGCGCCGGTAAGACTTATCGCTCCGCGACCCTCGATGCGGACGGCAAACACCTGCTTACCGACGTGTGGACTTCCGTCGGCGTCCTCGTGGGCATCGCTGCCGTGTGGCTCACCGGTTGGCTCTGGCTCGACCCCGTCATCGCGCTCGCCGTGGGTATCAACATCATGTGGACCGGGTACCAGCTCCTGCGCGACTCCCTTTCGGGCCTGCTCTCTGAATCCCTGCCCGTCGAGGAAAACGCCGCCCTCGACGAGCTCCTCGCGCGCGTTGCCCCCGCTCATGGCCTCACGATTACCCAACGCCGCACCGTGGCCTTCGGCCGCCAGCGCTTCATCTATCTCACCGCCGACGTCGACCCCACGTGGACCGTCCTCGCCTCCCACCAAGCTGCCGATGCCCTCGAAGACGACGTGGACGGTCTCTTCCCAGGCGCAGAGGTCTTCATCCACTTGGAGCCTGCCGGCGTCGAGCACCGCCGCATGCTCCACATGCGCTAGCTCGCCGCGCTACAACCCGCGGCGTAAAACTCGCCCTCGTCGCCCACGGACTGGTAGCCAATCCGTTCATACACGCGGTTCGAGACGGGATTTGCTCGGTCCGTATAGAGCGTCGCGACCTCGCCGTCGTCGAGGATGTCCTGCGTGAGCGTTGCCACGACCCACGCCGCGTAGCCTTGTCCGCGCTCGGCCGCGGGCGTAAACACCGGCCCAATGCGCTTGAGACCCAGGCCTGTGTCGTTCACGGCCGTGTAGTGGACTGGCTGCCCGTCGACCTCCCACAGCCAATGACCGCCGCGCGCGAGACGCTCCGCCACGTCCGCCGCGTTGAAGAAAGCGGCATACCGCTTCTCACATGGCTTACGCCCCGCCTGTTCTTCTGAGTCGTGTACGAATTGCCGGCGCCAGTCGACGATGAGGTCCACGTCGTCCGGAGTCGCCGCACGCAGTTCGCCCGCCGGGCACGCGGGCCAGACCACCTCGTCGAAAAAGTGCAGGCGCGAATGCATCTCCAGCCGCGCGCCGGGGCCGGCGAGCGCCTTGGCTGTCTCAAAGTGGCCGATGCACCCCGGCAGCTTCTCACCCCGCTCGGACAGCGCGTCCTGCAACGCGGCAAGCGCCGCGGGGCGAAGCTTCTGGACATAGGCGGGGTGGGGCGGCGTCGGCTTTGTGCGCATCGCCACGCCTACGATGTCGTCGCCGTCAGTAATCGTCGCGAACCAATACGGCTGGTCCTCGAGCTTCGGCTTATTCGCTTGGGTGGCAAGCACGCTTGTCTCGCGCAGATGCTCCTTCAGATACTCGCTAGCGGCCGCACGAAACTCGGCCGGTTCCTCATAAAAGTTACGTTCATAGCCACCCAGGCTACAAGTAAGGTGACTCACATTTTGAGCCCCATGTGTGGCGGTGCGCGCGACTCGCCCCCGCATGGGGGTAAGAGTGTTTCCTAAGAGGAATATTTGTCACTACATCTTTAGTTTACGGGAGAAACTTTTGGGGTAGCCGTGTGGATTCTCGAATGTTTCGCCCGTTATCCCGTGTCTCTGCCCTGTGGGGAGAGAAAAATGATGTGCATGTCATATATATACTTATCCTGTTGCAGGCGGGTGAGGGGAACCTTAACCTAGGTCACGTCGCGCCGCCGCGTTCGAGCGGTGCACCCACATCCGTACACTCTCGAGGAGAACTGCATGAAGCTTCGCCGTCTTGCCACCGCCGCTGCTGCCGCTGTGGCCGGCGCCACGCTCTCCGGAGCGCTCGTCGCCCCGCTCGCTGGTGCTGCAACCCAGACCGAGTCCTACCCGGAGACCCCGGCTGTCAACGCCAAGCTCCCCATCGTCCACACCAGCCATGGCTCGGACCACATCAAGGCGAACGTGCTCAACGCGCGCCCCATCTGCAACCCGTGGGAAGACACCCGCACCGTGGTCTACAAGGTGACTGACACGTTCATGCCGGTGGGCACCATCTCCACCACGAACCAGACGGAGAAGGACATTCCGCTCCAGCAGAACTTGTCCAAGTCGCAGTCCATTCAGGTTTCCGTCAACGGCGACCGCACCCAGACGACCTCCATCAACGGTAGCCACACCCAGGATGGCACGACCGCGGGCGTTTCTTTCTCCATCGCCAAGTCGCTCGGTGCGTCCGCGTCCTACTCCCTGTCCTGGGAGGCTGGCCAGTCCATCGGCCCGTACGACGTTCCGCCGAACCACACCGGTGAGGCCACCTACGGCTTCCGCGTTCTCGACATGACCGGAACGCAGCAGTACTGCAAGCCCAACGGCACCTGGTCCACCCCGACCTTCTGGTCCGCGCTGCAGCCTGTGAAGAACGAGGTCCGCGTCAAGCTCTACGACGACATCGCGGATTCCTACGCCCCGAACAAGGACGCGCAGAACACCACCCCGGTCGTTGAGGAAGAAGCCAAGGACCCGGAGGCCGACGCTGAGGTCGTGAAGAACAACGAGGTCCCGGTTGAGGGCGAGGTCGCCACCGAGGCCGAGGGCAAGGCCGAGGAAGAGGCTGATAAGAAGCAGGCCGAGGAGCAGCACAAGCTCGACCTCCAGCCGTACTTCACGACGTCCGGTGCGAAGTCCGACGGCTTCGCAGGCACCGTCGCGCTGCGCCTGAAGAATGTCGGCACCGACCGTTACTACGGCGAGTTCCCGGCAACCCAGTTCCGCGTGGATGTTAAGACCGCCGAGGGCCCGGAGGGCGTTGACCGCCTTATCACCCCGCGTTCCTCCAACGGCGCGCACATTCGCGACCTGGGCTTCGATGAGAAGACCTCCACTCGTTCCTTCGAGGTCACGCTGGCTAACCCGATTAACGCCGGCGACTCCGTCCGCGTGGCCAACCTCGACTTCGGCGACGGCAACACCTCTGAGGGCCGTCTCCACAACTACATCGAGGTCACCCAGATCTCCCGCATCGACGGCGACGATTCCGAGTACAACGACCAGAACGTCGACTCCCGCGGCGCCACCCTGTCGGATACCGGCAAGGAGCTGAAGGGCACCTTCTAAAATGAGGGCATGCGAATAGTCGTCACCGCCTTCGATCCCTTCGGCGGGCAGCGCGTCAACCCCGCGCAGCTCGCCGTGGCCGAACTTCCGTCCCGCATTGCCGGGGCGGATGTCGTGCGTTTTACCGTCCCTACTCGCTTCGGTGCCCCATTACCAGACCTCAAGCGTGCCGATGCCGTCCTCTGTGTCGGCCAGGCCGGAGGCCGCGCCCAGCTCACGCCGGAGCGCGTGGCTATCAATATCGACGACGCGTCGATTCCAGACAACGCGGGTAACCAGCCCACGGGCACGCCCATCGTCGAGAATGGACCCGCAGCATATTTCGCGACGCTTCCGGTCAAAGCCATGGTCGCCGCCATTCGCGACGCTGGCTTGCCCGCAGCGCTGTCGAATACCGCGGGCACCTTCGTGTGCAACCACCTCATGTACCGCATGCTGCACGCGACCGCCGGCACCGCGACCCGCGCCGGATTCATCCACGTGCCCTACGCGCCGGAACAAGGCGAGCCGTCGCTGCCCGTCGCGGACATCACGCGCGGGCTCGTCGCCGCCATCGAAGCCATCGTCGCCCATCCGGACGGCGATCTCGTGTCGGCGGAGGGAGCGACGCACTAATGGCCCGCATCGTCGCCGCACCCAAGCTCAGCCCGCTACACCTTGCCCCGGCCTTTGCCGCGTTCCTCGGCGCGACAGTCGACTAGCTCTGACTCGCTCCCGCTGATAGCACTTCAGGACATATAAGGGGCATCCGCGGCGCGGATCAGGGGCCTTATATGTCCTGGAGGGATTTTTACGGGGCGCCAGCGCGGGTTAGGGCAGGCGCTTGGTCCACGCCTCGGTCGCATACTTCGTGTCGACGAGATCACGTGCCGCCGCGAGATCGGCCTCTGTGAGTTCCGTAGGACGTGCGCCGTAGCGGGTGGCGAATTCCTGGGCCATCGTCGCGATGATCTCCTCGCGCGGCACGCCGGTCTGGCGGCGCAGCGGGTCAACGCGCTTCTTCGCCGACGCCAGGCCCTTGGACGCGACCTTCACCTTGCCGATGCGCAAGACGTCCATCATCTTGTCCGCGTCAATGTCGTAGCTCATCGTCGTGTGGTGAAGCACCGCGCCGCGGCGACGCTTCTGGGCCGCGCCGCCGATCTTGCCGCCGTCCGAGGTGATGTCATTGATGGGCACGTACCACGCGTTGACGCCATGCTTGGCCAGCGCCGCGAGGACCCACTGATCGAGATAGGCGTAAGAATCCTCATACGAGTAGCCCGCGACGAGAGACTCGGGAGCGTAGATGGAGTACGTGATGCAGTTGCCGCCCTCCATGAACATCGCACCGCCGCCGGACATGCGACGCACCGGCGTAATCCCGTGCTTGTCCACGCCCGCCTGGTCGAGCTCATTGGAGTAGGACTGGTAGCTGCCGAACACGACGGCGCGGTCGTCCCACTCCCAGAAGCGCAGCGTCGGGCCGCGCTGGCCGGTGGCCACCTGGTCGAGCAACAGCTCGTCGAGCGCGACGTTGACCGGCGTGGGCAGCACGCCCGGCTGCAGGATTTCCCACTCGTGGTCCGTGAAATCCGTGCCGTCGGACAGCGCGCGCTGCACCGTCACCGCAAGATCGTGCGTGCTAAACCCGTGCAGGGCCACCGGCTCCTCAATGCGCGCCAAGGCGGCGTCGAGACGGCCCTGAATATCCGCGGTCGCCTCGCCGCGGTGCGTGCCCACGAGCGCCGGCGCGAGCGCCTCGTAGGCGTCCTCGGGCTCAAGGAAGAAATCGCCCGCGACCTGCGTCGCGGTGATGGCGCCGGCCTCGTCGACCGTGATATCGACGACGATGAGTTTGCCGCCCGGGACTTTGAGTTCAAAGTGCTTATTCGCTTCAGTCATAAACAAGAGCGTACTCGTGTTTAATCTTTTCGGCCGCGGCCGGGCTTCCGATGCCGCTTCGCCTTACCCGAGGCTTTCCGCCGCGCCGACACACGCGCGGACTCCGAAGAGTAGCGCCCAGCGGCCTGGGGCAGCGGCAATGGGCGCCACGTGAGGTCGGGTTCGCCGCCCAGCCCCGCGACGACCCCAGCGAGGACGGCGACATCGACACCGCGGGCGCGCGCGTGCTCCGTCATCGCCGCAGTATCGAGCGGTGCTGTCGACGCCGATGTGGGGTGGGTGATCTGAGGGAACGGCCGGGTGCCCTGGGGGACGGGGGAGGCGGCATCGGCAGGCTGGATGAGCGCTTGCCAGGTGCCGTCTGCTGCGGGTGGCTCCGGGATGATGCGCGCGCGGGGCGCGAGTGCCGGAACGGGCGGCTCGAAGAACTCCGCCGAGCCGGGCTCGGGCACGTCGACCGCGATGAGTCCGTCTGCGGCATAGGCACGCGCGAAGAGCGTCTGGCCGCCCTCGACCGCGTGACGCAGGAGGTTGGCGACATGCGCCGGCGCCGGTGCCGTGCCCAGCACGCAGTCTTCGGCGGAGGCGACGAACGTCTCGCCCATGAGCGTGAGGGAAACAAAGAAGGAACACGTGTCCATCTGCGTGAGCTGCTCCGCGGAAACGTCATGTGTGGTTTCCGTGGCAAGCAGCACGCCCATCCCCGGGGCGAGGACGGGGCCGCCCGCGTTATTGCGTGGCACCTGCCAGGGGCCGAGGCCGAGGTTGACCGCGATGTCGAGCATGCCGTCGACGATTTCGACCGTCGCTGTGGTGGTGACGTGCATGGTGCGCAGCTGTTCGAGGTCCGGGAAATCCTGGGATTCCTCGGCGTCGAGGGCACCCAGGTAGCCCAGTGGGCAGCGGATATTCCAGCCGCGGGTGAGATTATTGGTCTCGAGGGTGACGTCGATGAGCGTCGGGCCGTCGGCCAGGTGCGGAATTTTTAGCGCGGTGGAGGCGACGATGTGCTCGAGGACCGCTGCGTGTTCCACGCCGCAGTAGTTGCGGGCCAAGGGATAGTGCTGCATGGCGCTCCTCGCGTTGGTAAGTGGACTCCTCCATCGTAGACTCTAAAGCCATGTTGTTTGCCCTTGCTCTGACGTTGCTTGCGGGCTTATCCACGTCTATCGGCGCCGCCATCGCCGTGGGCCACCGCAACCCGGGGCCGAAATTCATGGCGGGGGCCCTTGGCCTGTCCGCCGGCGTCATGCTCTACGTCTCCTTTGTGGAGATTTTGCCGCAGGGCGTGGACAAGCTCATTACGGCTTTCGACTCGGAGCGCACTGGCACGTGGCTGGGCGTGGGTGCGTTCTTCCTGGGCATTGCCATCATTGCGGTCATCGACCGCCTTGTGCCGGAAGAGATCAATCCGCACGAGCCGGGCACCATGCTTGACGATGCCCGCCGCGCCCGGCTCATGAAGACCGGCGTGTTCGCCGCCGCGGCGCTTGCCTTCCACAATTTCCCGGAAGGCTTCGCGGCATTCCTCGCCGGCTTGGAGGACGCGAGCATCGCGCTGCCGGTCGCGTTTGCTATCGCCATTCACAATATTCCGGAGGGTATCGCTGTGGCCGTGCCCCTGCGCCAGGCCATGGGCTCGCGGCGCAAGGCGTTTGCGTGGGCGACGCTGTCCGGCCTCGCGGAGCCAGTGGGCGCCGTCGTGGGCTATGTGCTGCTCTTGCCAGTGCTCGGCGATACGACGATGGGCGTGGCTTTCGGCGTCATTGCCGGCATCATGGTGTTCATTTCCTTGGATGAGCTGCTGCCTACCGCAGAGGAAACCGGCGAGCACCACTACGCCATCTACGGCCTCATCGCGGGCATGGGGCGGAATCAAGCGGTGGATGCGCCACGCTT
>NZ_KV796397.1:0-53046 GCF_001809185.1 Corynebacterium sp. HMSC072G08 | reverse complement strand
TCGCACCGGCGGGCCACTATTGTGGCGCACCCTGATCGTGGCGGGGGAATTCGACGGGATCGCCGTGGACATGGCGCCGTGAGATATGCGGTTATTGTGGCGGCTGCGCGCGATGCTGGTAGGGTAGTGAGGTCATAAGTTTCAACCGTCCCTAAGGATTCGCTGAATCGTCGCGCGGTGCGCGGCGTGGGCAGGGTCCGCTGGGGTAGATGAGTTCCCCCTCTCAGGTCTCCGCGCCGTCCATGAGCGTGCGGCGCGACTGCCGAGAGGGCAGGAGGATAAAAGTAGTGTCCGCCATATTCCAGGCCTTCAAGGACGCCGACCTGCGTAAGAAGATCATCTTCACTCTCGTGATGATCATCCTCTACCGTGTCGGCGCGCAGATTCCGTCCCCGGGCGTCGACTACGCGTCGATCGCCGGTCGACTGCGTACCTTAACTGAGGAGCAGGGCAACCTGTACTCGGTCATCAACCTCTTCTCGGGCGGTGCGCTATTGCAGCTGTCCATCTTCGCCATCGGCATCATGCCGTACATTACGGCGTCGATTATTGTGCAGCTGCTTACCGTGGTTATTCCGCGCTTCGAGCAGCTCAAGAAGGAAGGCCAGTCCGGACAAGCGAAGATGACGCAGTACACGCGTTACCTCACGGTCGCTCTGGCGCTGCTGCAGTCCTCCGGCATCGTGGCGCTCGCTGACCGTCAGCAGCTGCTGGGCCAGGGCGTTGAGGTCCTTACCGCGGACCGCAACATCTTTACGCTCATCATGCTCGTTATCACCATGACCTCGGGCGCCGTGCTCGTCATGTGGATGGGCGAGCTCATCACGGAGAAGGGCATTGGCAACGGTATGTCGCTGCTCATCTTCGCGGGTATCGCGACCCGCCTGCCTACCGATGGCATTAACATCCTCCAGAACAATGGTGGCCTCGTCTTCGCGATGATTGCCGTCGGCCTCATCGTTCTCGTTGTGGGCATCACCTTCATCGAGCAGGGCCAGCGCCGCATTCCCGTGCAGTACGCCAAGCGTATGGTCGGCCGTCGCCAGTACGGTGGTTCCTCCACTTACTTGCCGCTCAAGGTCAACCAGGCCGGCGTTATCCCGGTCATCTTCGCGTCCTCGCTCATTTACATGCCGGTGCTCATCACGCAGATCGTCAACTCGGGTTCCGCAACGGTGCCGGATAACTGGTGGCAGCGCAATGTCATCGCGCACCTGCAGGCGCCGAGCTCCTGGCAGTACATCGTGGCGTACTTCGTGCTTACCATCTTCTTTTCGTACTTCTACGTTTCTGTGCAGTACGACCCGAACGAGCAAGCAGACAACATGAAGCGCTACGGTGGCTTCATTCCGGGCATCCGCCCGGGCCGCCCCACCGCGGAATACCTTGGCTTTGTCATGAACCGCCTGCTGTTCGTCGGCTCGCTGTACCTGGCCATCATCGCCATCCTGCCGAACATCCTGCTCGACCTTGGTGTTGGCCACAATTCCGCAAACGGCATGTCCGCGTTCGGTGGTACGGCTATCCTGATTATGGTCTCGGTTGCTCTGACCACCGTCAAGCAGATCGAGTCCCAGCTTCTGCAATCTAACTACGAAGGACTTCTCAAGTAATGCGTTACGTACTCCTCGGCCCTCCCGGTGCTGGCAAGGGCACCCAGGCAGCTATCCTCAGCGAGAAGCTGAATATCCCGCACATCTCGACCGGCGACCTGTTCCGCGCCAACATTGGCGAGGGCACCCCGCTGGGCGTCGAGGCGAAGTCCTACATTGATGCCGGCAAGCTGGTCCCCACGGACGTCACCGCCCGCATGGTCGAGGATCGCCTTAACCAGGACGACGCCGCGGGCGGCTTCCTCCTCGATGGCTTCCCGCGCACCGTGGAGCAGGCCGAGATCCTCACCAAGCTGCTCGCCGACAAGGGCCTCGAGCTCGACGGCGTTATCAACTACGAGGTGTCTGAGGACGTCGTCGTCGAGCGCATGCTCGCCCGCGGCCGCGCCGATGACAACGAGGAGACCATCCGCACCCGTCTCGGCGTCTACCGCGACCAGACCTTCCCGCTCATCGAGCACTACGGTGATCAGATCATCACCGTCAAGGCAGAGGGCACCGTTGAGGACATCAACGCTCGCACCCTCGCTGCCATCGGCAAGTAAGCCGTCCAAGCAGCAGTCAAGCGCCAGGGAGATATACCCTGGCGCTTGCGCAGTTTTCACCCCTCCCAGAAAGGACCCCACATCATGGCACGTCGCCACAAAAAGATGGTCGCCCGCACCCCGGGCGAGCTGGATGCCATGCAGGCAGCCGGAGAGATCGTCGGCCGCACTCTCCAAGCGGTCAGGGCCGCCGCGAAGGCTGGTATGTCGACGCTGGAGCTCGATGAGCTTGCCGAAGCCACCATTCGCGACGCCGGCGCTATCCCGACGTTCAAGGGCTACGGCGGATTCCCCGGGTCCATCTGTGCCTCCGTCAACGATGTTGTCGTCCACGGCATCCCCTCGGCCGACGTGGTGCTCGAAGACGGCGATCTCATCTCGATTGATTGCGGGGCCACGTTGGACGGGTGGGTAGGAGACAGCGCCTGGACATTCGGCATCGGAAAGCTTGGCCCCCGCGCCGACGCCCTGAATAGGGCGACGGAATGGGTGCTCATGGAAGGACTCAAGGCCATGGTGCCGGGCAACCGGCTCACGGACGTCTCGCACGCGCTGGAGCAGGCAACGTATGCTGCTGAGCTGAAGTTCGAGACCGAGCTGTTTATCGTGGATGGCTACGGCGGACACGGCATTGGCCGTGAAATGCACGAGGACCCGTATCTCGCGAACGAGGGGCGTGGCGGTCGCGGCCCGTTCATTATGGAGGGCTCCGTCCTAGCCATTGAGCCCATGCTCACGCTGGGCACGGAGGACAACGAAGTGCTGGACGACGACTGGACCGTGGTCACCCTCGACGGCTCATGGGCGTCGCACTGGGAGCACACCGTTGCAGCGACGGCGGAGGGCCCCCGTATCCTTACCCCGCGCTATTGAGGTCAGTCGCGCCGACTTCAGCTATGAACTGGGCTTCAAGCAGCCGGTCTTAAAAAGTCCGAGCGAAAACTAAGTCCTCGGCTATGTCACGGCTAGGTTTCGGTCTATACTGCCAGCATGTCGAAAAACAACCTGACGAAGGTCGCCGCGCCGCTCGCGGCCGTGGCCGTCTCCCTATCCCTCCTGGCGACCCCCGTCGCCGGCGCTCAGACTCTTCCTTCCGCTCCGTCCGTGGAGCAGATGTCCTCGCAGATTCAGATTGGCAAGTTCCTGGGCCTGAGCGAAGAACAGGCATGGGCGCAGCGCAACGATCTCATCAAGCAGATCAAGACCATCAACAATCCGCAGGTTATTCCGGTCCTCGAGCAGGCCGTCGATAACACGGTCAACGCCGTCTTCCCGGGTCTTGTCGCCCGCAAGAACGCGGAGATTCGCGCAGAGCAGGAGCGCCTCGAGCGCGAGCACGCCGCACAGGTTGCGCGCGAGCAGGCCGCCGCTCAGGAAGCCGCCCGCATTGCCGAGGAGCAGCGCAAACGCAACGAGTTCGACCGCGGCCCCTGCCCGCGTGACGCTGACGCATGCGTCGATATCGATCGCAACCGTTCCTGGCTGCAGGACGACAACGGCAACGTCACCCATGTTGCCGAGTGGATTTCCTCCGGCGCCCGCACCCCGGGGCTCGCCACGCCGCGCGGCGCCTTCAATGTCCAGTACAAGGTCAAGGACGAAGTCTCCCGCGAGTTCGGCAACGCGCCGATGCCGTACGCGATCTACTTCACCAACACTGGCCACGCCTTCCACGAAGGCTCCCCGGCGTATGATTCCCACGGCTGCATCCACCTGCAGCACCAGGACGCCGTGGCGTACTGGAACGACCTGCAGGTTGGCGACAAGGTCTTCATCTTCTAGTCTTTGTCACTCCGCGGCGTGAGCTGCGAACGCCTAGCGCCTCGTGCGCTGGGCGTTTATTTGGTTTTCGTGTCGTTCATGCGTATTATTGAACGTTGGTGTATGCGCGCGTGCTTGCACGCGGGTTGATGCACCACCGCAGTAGATACAAACATGCAGGCCACGGCGTACTTGTCCGGGCCTAGAAAAGTAGAGGTTATGGCTAAGGAAGGCGCAATCGAGGTCGAGGGTCGAATCATCGAACCCCTGCCGAATGCAATGTTCCGTGTCGAGCTCGACAACGGACACAAGGTTCTTGCTCACATCTCGGGCAAGATGCGTCAGCACTACATCCGCATCCTTCCTGAGGATCGCGTGGTCGTGGAGCTGTCCCCTTATGACCTGACCCGCGGACGCATTGTCTACCGCTACAAGTAAACACAGAAATTAAGCCTCCTTACCCAAGGCGACCATCACTGCGCGCGAGCGTGAGCTCGCGCGTTGGTCGTCCGTGCACCTCAGGCCGCGGTGGCCAGAGCCCGCACAGTAGCGTTTACCCACAGTTTCCGGCACGGTCCGGGCGAAGCGTGAACGGTGTGTGGGACGGATAGGGAGAAAACCACCGTAACAACCCGAAAGGACACGCCACATGGCACGTCTCGCTGGTGTTGACCTCCCGCGTAACAAGCGTATGGAGATCGCACTGACCTACATTTACGGCATCGGTCCGGCTCGCGCCGCCGAGCTGCTGGAGAAGACTGGTATCTCTCCGGACCTGCGTACCGACAACCTGACCGATGATCAGGTTGCCGCTCTGCGTGACGTCATCGAAGCTACCTGGAAGGTCGAGGGTGACCTCCGCCGCCAGGTTCAGGCTGACATCCGTCGCAAGATTGAAATTGGTTGCTACCAGGGCATTCGCCACCGTCGTGGCCTCCCGGTCCGCGGTCAGCGCACCAAGACCAACGCTCGTACCCGCAAGGGCCCGAAGAAGACGATCGCAGGAAAGAAGAAGTAATACATGCCTCCGAAGACTCGTTCCGGCGCGCGTCGTACTGGCCGTCGCGTCGTAAAGAAGAATGTGGCCCAGGGCCACGCATACATCAAGTCCACCTTCAACAACACCATCGTGTCCATCACGGACCCGTCCGGTGCTGTCATCTCCTGGGCGTCCTCCGGCCACGTCGGCTTCAAGGGCTCCCGTAAGTCCACGCCGTTCGCAGCTCAGATGGCTGCTGAGTCCGCTGCCCGCAAGGCCATGGACCACGGCATGAAGAAGGTTGACGTTTTCGTCAAGGGTCCGGGCTCCGGCCGCGAGACCGCCATCCGTTCCCTGCAGGCTGCAGGCCTCGAGGTTTCCTCGATCACGGATGCCACCCCCCAGCCGCACAACGGCTGCCGTCCGACCAAGCGCCGCAAGGTCTAAGCAGACAGAAAGGATAGAGGTAAAAACTCATGGCTCGTTATACCGGCCCAGCAACTCGTAAGTCCCGCCGTCTGCGCGTCGACCTCGTCGGCGGAGATATGGCGTTTGAGCGCCGCCCGTACCCCCCGGGACAGGCAGGCCGCAACCGCATCAAGGAATCTGAGTACCTGCTGCAGCTCCAGGAGAAGCAGAAGGCAAAGTACACCTACGGTGTGCTGGAGCGTCAGTTCCGTCGCTACTACGCAGAGGCCAACCGTCGTCCGGGCAAGACCGGTGACAACCTGGTCATCCTGCTCGAGTCTCGTCTCGACAACGTGGTCTACCGTGCAGGTCTGGCCAACACCCGTCGCCAGGCTCGCCAGCTTGTCTCCCACGGTCACTTCACCGTGAACGGCAAGAAGATCAACGTTCCGTCCTTCCAGGTCACCCAGTACGACATCATCGATGTCCGTGATCGCTCCAAGAAGATGGAATGGTTCGAAGACGCTCAGGATCGCCTTGTTGATGCCGTCGTTCCGGCATGGCTGCAGGTCGTTCCCGACACCCTGCGCATCCTCGTGCACCAGCTGCCCGAGCGCGCTCAGATCGACATCCCGCTGCAGGAGCAGCTCATCGTCGAGCTTTACTCGAAGTAACCCTTCGTCTAACCCACATATTCACCCTCTACCGACGTCAAATAGCGGGCGTCGACAAGGAGAAGTTCCATGCTCATTTCCCAGCGTCCTCAGCTCACCGAGGAAGTTATCGACTCGGCTCGTTCCAAGTTCACCATCGAACCGCTCGAGCCGGGTTTCGGTTACACCCTCGGCAACTCGCTGCGTCGTACGCTGCTGTCGTCCATCCCGGGCGCGGCAGTGACCTCGATCAAGATTGACGGTGTGCTCCACGAGTTCACCACGATCTCCGGTGTCAAGGAAGACGTTGCCGAGATCATCCTCAACATCAAGGGCCTCGTGCTCTCCTCCGACTCTGATGAGCCGGTCGTGATGTACTTGAGCAAGGAAGGTGCCGGCGAGGTCACTGCAGGCGACATTCAGCCGCCGGCAGGCGTGGAGATCCACAACCCGGATCTGCACATCGCCACCCTCAACGACACCGCTCGACTGGAGATGGAGCTCGTTGTCGAGCGCGGTCGCGGCTACGTCCCGGCTGCCCCGACGTCCGGTGAGATCGGCCGCATTCCGGTCGACCAGATTTACTCGCCGGTCCTCAAGGTCTCGTACAAGGTCGAAGCTACTCGTGTCGAGCAGCGCACCGACTTTGACAAGCTCATCATCGACGTCGAGACCAAGAACTCGATCACCGCACGTGACGCTCTGGCTTCGGCCGGCGGCACCCTGGTCGAGCTCTTCGGTCTGGCGCGCGAGCTCAACACGGCTGCCGAGGGCATCGAGATCGGCCCCTCCCCGCAGGAGACCGAGTACATCGCTGCTTACTCCATGCCGATTGAGGACCTGAACTTCTCTGTTCGCTCCTACAACTGCCTGAAGCGCCAGGAAATCCACACCGTCGGTGAGCTCGCTGAGTGCACCGAGTCGGACCTGCTGGATATCCGCAACTTCGGTCAGAAGTCGATCAACGAGGTGAAGATCAAGCTGAACAGCTTGGGCCTTGCCCTCAAGGACACCCCTGAGGACTTTGACCCGACCCAGCTTGAGGGTTATGACGCAGAAACCGGTGACTTCAAGGATCCGTCCGCGGGCGAATCCGAGTAAATAATCACTAAACGCGCTTAACACTTAAAAAGCACACGAGGAGTACACAATGCCTACCCCGAAGAAGGGCGCCCGTCTCGGCGGCTCCGCTGCGCAGCAGGCTCACCTGTTGAGCAACCTGGCAGCCAGCCTCATCGAGCACGGCGCGATCAAGACCACCGATGCCAAGGCGAAGATGCTTCGCCCGTACGTCGAGAAGATCATCACCAAGGCGAAGGGCGGCTCCATTGCCGACCGTCGCGAGGTTCTCAAGCTCATCCCGCACAAGGATGTTGTTGCTCACCTCTTCGATGATCTCGCACCGCAGTTCGCAAACCGCGAGGGCGGCTACACCCGCACCATCAAGCTGGACAACCGTCGTGGCGACAACGCCCCGATGTCCCAGATTGCCCTGGTGCTGGAGGAGACCGTTTCCTCCGAGGCCACCCGCGCAACCCGCGCTGCTGCTTCCAAGGCCGCTGAGGCTGAGGAGGCCACCGAGGCCGAGGCTACCGAGGAGAACTAATCTCCCCGGGGCCTAAAGCCCGCATACGCAAAGACCGCAACCCTGCATAAGGGTTACGGTCTTTGTCGTCTGCGGAGATGTCGTCGCGCGCAGCTGGAACCTCCGGTGAAGAATTACATCTTCGGCAGGAACTGCTGGATCTGCGGCCAAAGAGCGGCGCCCAGAGCCAGGATGCCGGCGGTGATGCCCACACCGAGCAGTGCCTGCTCTTCAGTGGAGGAGGAATCCGGCTTCTGACCATCCTTGGAGCTCAGGGTCGGGAACTTCTTGGCCAGCTCTTCGTCGCTGGAGCCGTTGCCTTCCTTGCCGTCTGCGTTCGAAGAACCGTCCTGCTTACCGGACGCGGAGGAGCCGGTCTGGTCGCCGTTGTCTGCGGCCACAGCGTTCGGTGCGGCAACGGTGAGTGCGCCGGCAAGCGCGATGGCGGACACAGAGGCACCAAACTTCTTGAACTTCGTCATCGTGTTTCCTTTCGATTGGGAAATATTGTCGGTCGTACGCCCCGTGAGCGTGCTCACGTGAGGCATGGCACATAGTATGACATACTTTTGCTGGCAATAGTATTGGAATCTGCCCGCAATTGTCAGCCGCAACACAGAATGCCTATTCAGCCGCGGTACAGCCACACCGAATTGGTAGTATCCCGGAGTATGACTGCCCCCTCGCCTGATACCGTCCGCCTGCGTTTCGACCTCGCCTATGACGGCACGGACTTCCACGGTTGGGCCAAGCAGAAAGGCGGGCTGCGCACCGTCGAAGGCGTCCTCGCTGAGAAACTCTCGCTCATCGCGCAGACCGAGATCGAGCTCACCGTCGCTGGCCGCACCGACGCCGGCGTGCATTCCGCGCATCAGGTCGCCCACGCGGACGTGCCCCGCGCGCTGCTCGAGTCGCGCAGCATCCACGGCGATCCGTCCACCCTCGTGCGGCGCCTGGCCAAACTCCTGCCCGACGATATCCGCGTCCACGACGTGACGTTCGCGCCTGAGGGTTTCGACGCGCGCTTTTCCGCCCTCACCCGTCACTACGTCTACCGCGTCACCACGTTCCCCGCGGGCCCGCTGCCCACCCGCGCGCGCGACACGGCCACGTGGCCCCACCCCGTGGACATCGACGCCATGCAAGAAGCCGCCACTGTGCTCGTCGGCCTCCACGACTTCGCGGCCTTCTGCCGGCCCAAGCCGCACGCGACGACGATCCGCGATCTGCAGTCCTTCACCTGGCACGATGTCTCAACGCCGCACGAGCCGGAGCTCTATGAGGCCCACCTCACCGCAGACGCTTTCTGCTGGAATATGGTCCGTTCCCTCGTCGGCTGTTGCCTGGCGGTGGGGGAGGGCCGCCGCGACGTCGATTTCGCTGCGGCGCTCCTCGGCGAGACGCAACGCTCGGACACATGCCCGGTCGCGCCTGCCAAAGGCCTGTCACTCACCGGCGTCGATTACCCGGCGTCGGAGGATCTCGCCGCCCGCGCCGAGACGGCCCGCAATCGCCGCTCGCTCGAGTAGCGGGCCAGCGCGCTCCGGGTTAGGATGAGCGCACATCGCATTGCTACTCGGGGGAGTTCACCATGGCGCGTCTGCGACCGACCACCAAAGCCCAAATTTCTGGTCACCGTTTCCTGCAACGACGGCTTGAGCACGGCCTCGTCCTCGGCGATATTCGCATGATTCACGATCCCCTCGCGCGCCGCAGCCGCGCCGCCTGGATCTCCGTGGGCCTGTCAGTCCTCATCGCCGCGGGTGCTGGCCTCATCGCCTGGCTCCAGCCCAACCCGGATCCGGGTGCGCAACCCATCGTCCGCACCGCGCAGGGCCAGGTCCTCGCTAATATCGACGGCACCTTCCACCCCGTCCCCAACCTCGCCTCGGCCCGTCTGCTCACCGGTGCGCCTGCCGATGCCGCCCCCATCGGCCCCGATATCCTCGCCGCAGCATCGCTCGGTGTGCCCGCCGGGCTTGCCGATGCCCCCGGCTTCCTCAATTCTTCACCCTCCAGCACCCCCTGGGCGCTGTGCCAGGAGCCTACTCCCGAGGACACCGTCGCCTTCGTGACCTCCATTGATGCCGCCGGCGAGCCGACCGGCCGCACCATCGTTCACGCCCAGCGCCCCGTGCGTCTCCTCGGCCCCGAGGACGCTGCCCTCGTCGTGGCGGAACGACGCACGTGGCTCATCACCGAGGACGGCCGGCGCCCGCTAGATGAAGACGAGCTTGCGACAACCATCGCCCGCGTCGTCGGCATCGAGCCGGACGCCCCGCGCCGCGCGGTGCCGCCGGAGTTCCTCAATGCCGTTTCGGAGCTGCCAGCCTTCGCGCTGCCCGCTGACCTCCCGGAGGTCTGGGATTCCGGCCACGGTTTGTGGGCGCACACGGACGACGGCGTCGCACCGCTCACCGCCGCGCAAGCCGAAGTCCTCGTCGCGTCCGGCGCGCGCCTGCGCGACGTCCCCGCGGATGACGTCGCCGCGCAGCCCGATGCGGAGCTTTCACTTAACCTGCCCACGCGTCCGCTGCGCATCGCGCCCGCCGACGACCGCTGGCTGTGCGCGACGGGCAATGGCGTCGGCTTCGCGTGGCCGACCGGCGGCCTCGTGCCGCTAGCCGGTGAGGCCGTCGCCACGCACTTCGGTGGTCTCGACGCGGGCGGCGTCGCCGTGGACACGGGCCACGGCCGTCTCGTTGTTTCCGCGACCGGCACCCGCCACACCGTCCCCTCGCAGGCCGAATGGGAGGCACTCGGCTTGAATGCCGCGGCCAGCGCGCCGTGGGACATTGTGCGCCTGTTGCCGGAAGGCTCGGAGCTATCCCGCGTCGCTGCCCTCGCGGGTGATACAGGTGCCGTTTCTCAAGGAGAATCGAGCAAGTAGCGACTCTGTAAAAGGTAGACCCACCCTTGCTACAGCGTATTAGTGGGGTTGTATTGCCACCGTTCATAATTCTTACCGCTCACGGTGACCTGCGCCAGGTGTCCTCGTAGCGGATAGTTACAGTCTGTACGCCGAGCTGATTGCGTTGCGCTGAGTGGCACAAGGTCTCTCCAACCCTTTTCTACTCTGGATGTGAGAAACCGGAGATAGTACTCATGTTACGTGGCGGGCGTTGAAGCAATCCTCCTCACGAATTCGTCGCGGGCGTAACGCCGCTGCACACGCGATGGCGAGAGCAAGGAAGGCGAGCGACCCTGCTAGCCACGCCAAACGCCGCGCGGGCTCCGCGTCTCGCTGTGCGGGGTGCGCCACGAATGCAGGACGCACGACGCGGCTCTGGGAGAAAGTTGTAGCGCTCACGGCAGCGAGCGGATCGACGAACCCAGAGCCCGGATGTGCCGTTGCGTGCAGGCGTTCGCGCAGCTGCGCCGGGGTGGCGTCGGGGAAGCGCTCGCGTAGAAGGGCCGCGGTGCCTGCGATGACGGGCGCGGCGAAGGACGTGCCGGTGAGCGGTTGCACTTCGTCGGCCGCAAGCGCCAGGGGAGAGGCTGCGTCGCCGCGCGCCCATCCGCCGGTGGGCGACAGCCCCAACGGCACGGTCCCTGGCGCCGCGAGGCGCCCGGGCAGGGAGTAGTCCGCGTGGTCACGGGGTTCCTCCACGGCCGCGACGGAGAGCACCGTGGGGCCGTGGGCGGGGTAGACGACGTCGCCGGGCGAGCAGCCAGAGCCGCTGCCGCCGGTGTTGCCCGCGGCGGCAACGATGAGGGCACCGGAGTCCTCGGCGAGGCGCAGGGCGTCATCGAGCGGGCGCGTGTTGAGCTTGGCGGCGATGGCTGGAGCGACGCAGGAGACGACGGAGACGTTAATGACGTCGGCGTCTGCGTCGACGGCGGCGGTGATGGCGCGCGCCAGTGATTCGAGGTCGCCGGCGCCGCGGGCCTCGGCGTCGCGCGCGTCCGAACGATAATGGGCGCTCGACTGGCGAATGGAGAGGATAGTAGCCGACGGTGCGATTCCAGTGTCACGGGCGGCGATGACCCCGGCAACGACGGTGCCGTGCATGTCGCAGTCGAGATGCGGGTCCGGGGAATCCGGCGCGACGAGGTCCGGCCCGGACTCCAGGCGGGCGAGCTGATCATGGCGTGCGACGCCGGTGTCGATGACGGCGACGCGCACGCCGCGACCTGTCGCCAAGGCGTGGAGCCGGGCACGGTAGTCGGCTTGTTGCGCGGTGGGCGCGGGCGAGCCCTCCCCGGGCACCGGGACCATGCAGGCAGTCGCGGGTTCTTGGGCCAAGGCAGGAGGGACAAGTGCACACGCTGCGGCAATGCCCGCGACGAGAACAAGGCGGCGCATGGCTAGCCCAGCCCGCGAATCAGGACGAAGACGCCGGTGATATGGAGCGCGAGCGGCACGATGGCGGTGAGAGCCAAAGCCTCGGCGCGTTCGAACCACACGAGCGTGGTCGGCTCGAGACGCGCGACGCGCGGTGCCCAGAGGCAGGCCGTCGCAGCTGTTGCAGCAATGAGGACGGCGGCGATGAGCAGGACCCACGTGCCAGTGGCAAAACCGGCACTCACGGCGATAACGGCAAGCGCGCAGAGGGCGATAACTCCGCCGGCGGCCCCCACCATGAGTAGCCACGTCCCGCGTGCCGAGGCGTGACGAGCGGCGTGGAGAAGAAAGGCGCCGCTCATCGCCGCGGCGAGTCCCGCGACCCAGCCACCGGGCAGACCCGCTGCGACGCCACGCACGAGGAATCCCAGTGCGGGTATGCAGGCGAGGGCACACGCGAGGAGAGCACCCTCGTAGAGCTCGCGGGCGCGCCGGGCACGGGAGTCAGCGAGAGGATCGAGGATATCCCCGAGCTCGTCTTCGGTGGGCTCCTCGCCGGCGGTGGGGAGCTGGGGTACGCGCAACCCCGCCGCGCGCGTGGCGAGCGAGGGACCGGCGAGGATGATGGCGACGCACGTGGCGAGGCTAAGCGCGGCTGCGGCGCTGGCGTGCCCGGGAGCATCGGCAAGCGAGAGGGCGGCGCGGGGACCGGACAGACCGGGCAGCAGGCCGCCGAGCCCGGCGATGCAGGCGAGCAGCGCGCCCGTGAGCGCAGCGCCGGCGAGCAACGCGGTACCCCGGTGCAGGACGTGGAGGAGACCCACCATCGTCGTCGCGGCGAGCGCGGCCGCGAGGAGTCCCAAGCGGGGCGTGCCCACCGCGAGACCCGCGGAGACCGCTGCGAAGGCGACGCTCGCGGTGCCGAGCGCGCGTGCCCCGGGTGCCCAGGCGTGGAGCACGAGCGCACAGGCTGCGGCCGTTGCGCAGGACGTGCCCCCGGCGAGGTGAAGCGGGAGGACGAGGCGCAGCGCGCCCGTGCCGAGCGCGGCCGCGAGCAGAAGACCGAGCACGGACCACGTCGCGGCGAGCGCGCGGGCCGGGGCGCCGGTGCCGACCGCGGCGAGGGCCTCCGCCGCGTCCCGGATGACGGGAGCGGCGGTGGGCGTGTGCGGGCGCAGGAGAATGAGTGCGCCATCGGAGAGCGGGGTCTCGCGCAGCGGCACGGTGTGATCGAGCGCGCGGCCGGCTGGTGTGACGGCGCGCCACGGCGTGGACAGCAGCGGCGCGCCGAGAAGATCGGTGACTTCGCCTAAGACCTCGTCGAGGCTGGCCTCGACGGGCAATGACACGTCGATTTGTTTGTGGAAGCGGCCGGCGTGCGCGCGGACGGTGACGCGCACGCTCGTAGCGGTCATCATGGCGGAATTTTCCCCCGGTATTTTTCGTGGTGGCGCCCCAGAAATGTTCTGGGACGGCTGGGCGTCCCCCTTGCCCAATGGCTCACATTGTGGCTTACTTGTAGGCGCATGTCCACCGCTACGGCGGCGGACGGGCCGTGAGCAGGGGGCTTACGGCTGGGGGATGCCGGTTGTGGGGTGGCCCCAGTACCTGGACCAGTTCTACGAGGGGGATTATTCCATGCCCGTGACCACCATTCCGCGCGCGCCGCGCGACCCGGCACCGCCGCTGCCCAGCGGCTCTTTACAGGCCGAGGCTGTGCCGGACGCCGCGAAGCCCAAGCCCGTGCCGCTCGTGCGTCTGTTGTTGCCCGTCGTCATGATCGTGGCCATGCTCGGCATGGTCGCGCTCATGGTGCTCGGCGGTGGCGGGCGCGAGCTCAACCCGATGATGCTCATGTTCCCGCTCATGATGCTTGCCTCCGTCGCGACGATGTTTGCGCCGCAGGGCTCCGCCGATGATCCGAACGAGCGGCGCCGGACCTACCTGCGGCACCTCAAGGCGTTGCGCGGCAAGGCGGAGGAGCATGCCGCTGCCCAACGCGCGCATGCGGTCCACCACCATCCGCGGCATGACCAGCTGGTCGCGTGGGTGGGCTCCAACCGCCTGTGGGAGCGCGACGCGCAGGATGACGATGCGCTCGCGGTGCGCGTGGGCGAGGGTGCGGTGGCACTGTGCACGCCGATTACCTTCCCTGATATCGACGCGCCCGAGGACGTCGATCCAGTGTGCACGGTAAGCCTGCGCCAGCTCGTCCATTCCGCGGGGCAGCTGCCGGGAATGCCCATCGTCATTCAGCTGCGTGCGTTTCGCTTCCTGGGTATCGGCGGTCCAAAGGCACGGGAGCTTGCTCGAGCGATGGTCATGGAACTCGCCGCAGCGCACGGCCCGGAGACGGTGGGCATCTCGGCGCTGGGGGAGGGCTGGGAGTGGCTCAAGTGGCTGCCCCACACGCGCGAGCCCCGGGCGGCGCGATATCACGTGCTGCTCGTCGACTCGGTGACGACAACGGGCCTGGAGGACTTCTTCCACGACGAGACGCTCACGACCATCATCGACGTGGGCGCCCGCCCGTCCACGGCGTTGGGCTTGCGCGCGGAGCAGGAGGGACTCTTCCTCGTCACGGATGTGACCGGGGCCTTGCGCGTTGTTACTGAGGCCGGCGATGAGGAGCTCGGGCTTGCCGATGCCGCCCCGGAGGCCGCTGCCTTGCACCTCGCCCGTCAGCTGGCGCCGTGCCGGCGCCCCGAGGGTGCGGTGTCCACCGCACGCGTCACGGACGGGGACTTGCTGCGGTTGCTGGGGCACCGGGACATCGGCGAGCTTGCCGCGCGTTTGTGGCCGGGGCGTGCGGGACGAGAAAGACTCAATGTGCCCTTGGGCGTGGACACGGACGGGGTGCCGGTATACCTCGACATCAAGGAGGCCGCGCATGGGGGCGCGGGCCCGCACGGTCTGTGCATCGGCGCGACGGGTAGTGGAAAGTCCGAGCTCCTGCGCACGTTCGTCACGGCTCTCGCGGCGACGCATAGCCCGGACGAGCTCAACCTCGTGCTCGTCGATTTCAAGGGCGGCGCGACGTTCTTGGGCTGTGATACCTTGCCGCACACGGCGGCGGTGATTACCAACCTGGAGGAGGAATCCATCCTCGTTGACCGCATGTTTGACGCGATTTCAGGCGAGCTCAACCGCCGCCAGGAACTGTTGCGCGCGGCGGGCAGCTTTGCGAACGTGGGCGACTTCAACGCCTCTGAGGATGCCGTCGCCCGGTACGGGCCGCTGCCTGCGCTCGTCATCATCGTCGACGAGTTCTCGGAGCTGCTTGGGCAACATCCGGACTTCGCGGACCTTTTCGTGGCGGTGGGCCGTCTGGGCCGTTCGCTCCACGTCCACCTGCTGCTCGCCTCGCAACGGCTGGAGGAAGGCCGGTTGCGCGGGCTCGATTCGCACCTGTCGTACCGCGTGGGTCTCAAGACTTTCTCCGCAGCTGAGTCGCGCCAGGTGCTGGGCATTACGGACGCCTATGCGCTGCCCACTAAGCCGGGCGCGGGCTACCTCAAGACGGGCGCGGAGGAACCCGCGCGCATGCAGGCCGCGTATGTCTCGGGTCCGCTTGCGCGCCGAGTCCTCGCCGCGGCGGACGGGCCAGTGCGCGGCAGGGTGACGCTCTTCCATAGCTGGGACGCGACAGGTGAGGCCTCTCCGCATGCGGCGGAGGAAGAGACGCAGCTCGACCACTCGACGACTTTGCTCGATGCCGTCGTCGACGTGGCGCGTGCCGAAGCCACCGCGCGGGGCCAGGCGGCGCACCGCATCTGGTTGCCGCCGTTGCCGCCTGTCATCGAGCTGCCGGAGGTTGTCGCGGGAGCCGAACCCGGTTCTGGGGCGGGCCTGGCCGTGGCGCTGGGCATCGTGGACCGGCCGTACCACCAGCGTCAAGATCCGCTCGTGGTGGACTTGGCTGCGGCGGGCGGGCACCTCGCCGTGTGCGGTGGCCCGCAGTCGGGGAAGTCGACGATGCTGCGCACCGTGGTCGCCGCGTTGGCCGCGGGCCGGTCACCGTCTGCGGTGCGCTTCTACGTCATCGACTGCGGCGGCGGGCAGCTCGCGACGCTCGAGCGCCTGCCGCACGTCTCCGGCGTGGCGACGAAGCACGAGCCGGAGAAGCTCCGCCGGATCGTCGACGAGGTGACACAGCTGGTGGCGGACGCCGCGGCTGACGCGACCGCGACTCGCTCGGGCGACGTCTTTCTCCTCGTCGACGGCTGGCACCACGTGGGAACTGCAGGTGCGGACTTTGAAGACGTCGGCGAGCGGCTCACTCAACTCGCCGCGGACGGGCCCTCTGCGGGGGTGCACCTCGTCGTTTCCACTCCGCGCTGGACGACCATGCGCCCAGCCGTGCGCGACCTCATCGCGCACCGCCTCGAGCTGCGTTTGGGCGAGCCCATGGATTCGCTCATCGACCGCAAGGCGCAGGCGGCATTGCCCGTCGCGCCCGGACGCGGGCTCACCCAGGACGGCGAGCCCATGCTCATCGCCCGCAGCAGCAACCAAGACCTGGCGCATATCGCAGACGTGTGGGCCGCAGTGGAGCCGGCGCCGCGTGTGCGACTTCTGCCGGAGGAGATTCTGCTTGCCGACCTCACCTGCGACGCGGCAGGAAATGCAGTGGGGATTCCGGTGGGCATCGGCGGGCCCCGCCTGGAACCGATGGCCTGGGACGATGCGGCGACAGGCCACCTGGTGTGCGTGGGCGCGCCGGGTTCGGGCAAGTCCCAGCTGCTGCGCACTGTCATTGCGGGAATCGCCGCGCGGGGCCGCGACGCTGCGCGTATTGTGCTCATCGACCATCGGCGCGCACACCTCGGCGCCGTCGAGGAGTCGTTGCTCGCGGCCTATTCCGCGCAGTCACTCGCCACCGAGGAAGCGCTGCGCGCGACGGCGACAACGCTACGCGAACGTCTGCCGGGGTCGGAGGTCACCGCCTCCCAGCTCGCGCGCCGCGACTGGTGGGAAGGGCCAGATATTTACGTGGTCATCGACGATCTTGACTTGGTTTCCGACGTCGCACTGCGGCCTCTCGTGGAGTTGTTGCCGCACGCCCAAGACATCGGCCTGCACGTCGTGGCCGCACGCAAGTCCGGCGGCATCGGCCGTGCGCTCTATGGCGGATTCCTGGCAGCACTGCGCGACCAGCTGCCCTGCGCGCTGGTACTCGACGCGGACAAGGATGAAGGCCCCATCTTTGGCATCAAACCGCGGCCCCAGCCTGCCGGCCGCGGCCAGTGGGTGGTGCGCAATGAAGACCACGGCCTTATCCAGGTAGCGCTTGCTACCGCCCCTGAGGAAGGAGCCTGACATGGCTGATCTCACTCTCACGGTGCTCGATACCGCCACCATCTACGAAGCGCATGAATCCATTTTCCGCTATGACCTCCCCGGCACTGGCGTCGTGGAAGGCTGGGCTTTGGCCGGTGTGGTCGAACAGGCCGCCAAGCTCGTGGGCCCCGCCTGGCCTTCCGTCGAGGTCATGGTGTGCGCCGACCCCTCGGCCTCAGCCGTGGGGCGCGAGGCCGTGGAGATCATCACTCGGCATATTCGCCTGGAGGGGGTGCGCATTATTGAGGACACTCCGAAGCCGTCGGTCGCGACGCCCTCTCGACCACGGACCACCCCGCCGGCGCCTGATGCGGGCGCGGCGCAGGAACCTCCGCGTTCTGTACGTGGCCGTCGGCGAAAGAGCGATACAAAGAAAACTGCGCGGAGTGGTCTGCGTGCACTCGGGATAGAACCCCTCCACCTCGGCGTGTGCGCCGTTGCCCTCGTGCTGGGCGGCGGTGCTTTGTGGGGAATGTTGCGGGTCGATTCGGATGCGGCGCCGAAAGCGGTCCCTGCGTCAACCCCAGCGTCACTCTCAGTCGTGTCGCCGCAGCCTTCTGTCCCGGAAAGCGCACGCATGCTCACGCCCACGAGCAGCGCCGTTTCAGCGGATGCCGGGGCGCCGGTGGAAGTAGCCGGCATGCGCCTTACCTTGCCGCGTGGCTTCGGGTGGACCGAGGATGCAGGGCTGGTCACGCTAAGCGGCCGTGATCCGCACCTGCGCGTGCTCATTGCCGCGGATCCGCTCTATTCCGTTCCGGGGCAGGCCATCCTCGATGAGGTCCGCGCACAGGTCGAGGCTGAGAAGGAGCTTTCGCAGCTTACGGAGACGAACGGCCGCGTGGCGTATGTCGAAGACCCCGGCGACGGGTCCATCGTGGCGTGGACGACGTGGATCGACAGCGACCATCAGCTCTCCGTTGGGTGCCACAGCAAGGAGACACCGACGGTCGCGCACAAGGCGGCGTGCCGGATTGCGACGGAGTCTTTAGAGAAACTGCCCTGAGCACAGGACCCTGTGGGCGCGCGGGAAAAGTTGTGCGCGGCAGGGAACCTTTTGCGCGGAAAGCCAGTCCAATACTCACGAGAAAGCACCCCGGGGGACAGAAACGCCGGGGGGAGCGCTCATCTGGTCCGGCGGCGTGTTGCCCTGGGCCAAGCCCGCTACTTCTACTCCATGTCTCGAAAGGACAATCATGACTCAGCTCTTTAGGACTGAAGCCGACGTAATGGTCGCCACTGCCGGCCGCGTGGACTCCACCAACTCCGAGGTCCAGGGTGAGCTCACCCGCCTCCAGGGCGTTGTGGACTCCGTGCGTTCCAGCTGGGACGGCCGTGCGCAGGTCTCCTTTGACAACCTCATGCAGCGCTACAACACGGCAGCCCAGCAGCTGCGCGAGGCGCTCACCGCCATCAGCGACAATATCCGCACGAATGCCCGCCACTTCGACACCACTGAAGACGAGAACGCACAGGCGTTTAGCGCCGTGGGCGGCGCGGGCCTGGCGCTGTAGCCACGGCGCATCAGCTGCCGCGCAGCGCACGCCGCGTCATTTACGCGCGGGCGCCACATAGAACAGTCACTCTTTATCTCACAGAAGGAAACTCATGTCTGCCATTAAGTACGAATTCGGCGCCATCTCCGGTGCCGCTGCCGATATCCAGTCGACCTCTCAGCACATCAACTCGCTGCTCGATGACCTCAAGTCTGTCATCGCTCCCATGACGTCCACGTGGGAGGGCGACTCCGCTGCGGCGTATGCAGCCGCCCAGGACAAGTGGGACCGCGCCGCCGCAGAACTCAACACCGTGCTCGCCACCATCTCCACCACGGTGGCCGACAGCAACGACCGTATGTCCGACGTCAACCGTCGAGCAGCGGCGAGCTGGGGATAGGTCGCGGCCCGTGCAGGCGAAGCGTTCTCGGTGCACCGTTAGAGGGAATGGACAAACGAGGGCATGCGTGATGGGGACGCTGCCTTGGATACGAGACGCACGTTCGCACGGACCGGGCTGAAACAATCGGCTACTGCCTGAACAAACCTGAAAATTACGCTGTATTCTTTCGCTTTCCTGCGGCCGCTGGGGCGGCCGCGCGCGGGCGGCGGGCTTACCTGGGGAGGGGCCCTCCGTGCCGGATGGCGAAGCGGGGAATACGGCGTTTTGGGTTTTAGCCGCTGGTCGGGTTAGAATTTTCATCCTGTGTGTTCTTCGCGCGCGCTGTGATGTGCTGCGCGAGCTTCCTCCTACAGGTCTCCACCGGCCGCTGCAGTGGGGAAGTCAAGGTTCACAGCGATGGCCGGCAGCCTACTTAAGAGACTTTTAAAGGAGTCATCTTGTCTACTTTCCACCCGAAGAGCGGTGACATCACCCGCCAGTGGTACGTCATCGACGCTACCGATGTGGTGCTGGGCAAGCTTGCTTCCACCGCGGCAGATATGCTGCGTGGCAAGCACAAGCCGCAGTACGCACCCAACGTTGATTGCGGCGACCACATCGTCATCATCAACGCCGACAAGGTCCACGTGTCCTCCAACAAGCGTGAGCGCGAGATGCGTTACCGCCACTCTGGCTACCCGGGTGGTCTGAAGACCATGACCCTGGGCCAGTCCCTGGACACCAACCCGGTCCGCGTCATCGAAGAAGCTGTGCGTGGCATGATGCCGCACAACAAGCTCAATGACGCCGCCGTCAAGAAGCTCCACGTCTTCGCAGGCGAGGAGCACCCGTACGCCGGTCAGAAGCCGGAGACCTTCGAGTTTAAGCAGGTGGCACAGTAATGACCGAGCAGAACATCGACAACAACGTAGCCGACGCTGCTGACATCGCTGCAGCTACCGCCGCAACCGAGGAGTTCACCAACACCATCGGTGACCAGCTCGCACCGGCCGCTGAGGAGACCGAGGCTGCTGCCCCGGCGTACTACGAGGGCCCGATCCAGACCGTCGGTCGTCGTAAGCGCGCCGTCGCCCGCGTCCGCATGGTCGCTGGCTCTGGCGAGATCGTCGTCAACGGTCGTCCCTTCGACAACTACTTCCCGAACAAGCTGCACCAGCAGGACATCCTCCTTCCGCTGACGCTGCTTGAGCGTGAGGGTCAGTTCGACATCAAGGTCACCGTCAACGGTGGCGGCCCGACCGGCCAGGCTGGCGCACTGCGTCTGGCCATCGCCCGCGCACTCAACGTCTACAACCCGGGTGACCGCGCTGCCCTGAAGAAGGCCGGCCTGCTCACTCGTGACGCTCGTGCCGTGGAGCGCAAGAAGGCTGGTCTGCACAAGGCACGTCGTGCCCCGCAGTACTCCAAGCGTTAATCTTCGCTCTTACTGCGTGTCTGCCGCTGCTTCCCGCGTGGAAGCGGCGGCTTTCGCCGTTTTCCAGCTCGCCCCACGGGCCGCTGGGTAGCATGACAGGCAGGGAGCTCATTCTCAACGCCTATTCCACCGTGCGCGAGGAGGTCCCCTTTATAGGACGCGGACCTGGCGCGCGATGGGGGCATCGGCAGCCTTGCGGAGTGGGCGCGGGAGGCCAACACATCGCCCTCTTTCCGGACGGGACGCTGCGCAATGCCGGGGGTGAGCACGTGCTCGACCCCTCGCGGCTCACGGACCCTACCTTCCACGGCGTTCCCCCTCCCGCCGCCGTGCTCGTCGCAGGAGATGTGCGAGGCGTGGGAGCGCGCCTTCTCGCTGCGGCGCTCCCAGGGTGCGCCGATCCCGGATACGGCGCGTGAGCTTACTGGGCAGGAAGAAGGCATCCTGCTTGAGCGCTACCACGCCTGTACGTGGTTCATGGAATCCCTCCCGCCGAGCTACGACCGCGTAGACCGGTCGACCTAGTAGCAGCACATCCAGAACCCGGCTCGCACGGCGTGCGAGGGGGCATGAGCAGGGGGTGACTCTGCCCTAACGTGGAGCAAGCTGCACCTACGGTGCATAATTGAACACATGACTCGACTCTTTGGTACCGACGGAGTTCGCGGCCTCGCGAACCAGAAGCTGACACCGATCTTGGCCTTGAAGCTGGGGCAGGCGGCCGCCGAGGTGTTCACGGGCGACCGCGAATCCTTCGAGCGCCGCCCGCTCGCCATCATCGGACGCGACCCGCGCGTCTCCGGCGAGATGCTCGACGCCGCCATCGCCTCGGGCCTCGCCTCCCGCGGTGTCGACGTGCTGCGCGTGGGCGTGCTGCCCACCCCGGCCGTCGCTTTCCTTACCGATGATTACGGCGCGGACTTCGGCGTCATGATTTCCGCCTCGCATAACCCCATGCCGGACAACGGCATCAAGTTCTTCTCCGCAGGCGGCCGCAAGCTCCCAGATTCTATTGAGGATCAGATTCAGGCCCAGATGGACACGCTCACCGAGGAAGGGCCCACGGGCACGAAGCTCGGCCGCGTCATCACGGAAGCCCCTGACGCCCGTGAGCGCTACTTGAAGCACCTCGCGGAGTCCGTCACGGTGGACCTCACCGGCATCAAGGTCGTTGTCGACGCCGCCAATGGTGCCGCCTCCAAGGTTGCCCCGCGTGCCTACGAGGCCGCCGGTGCCGAGGTCATCGCCATCCACAACAAGCCGAATGCCTTCAATATCAACGAGGACTGCGGCTCCACCCACATCGAAAAGACGCAGGAAGCTGTCCGCGAGCATGGTGCCGACCTGGGCCTGGCCCACGACGGTGACGCTGACCGCTGCCTCGCCGTCGATGCTGAGGGCAATGTCGTGGACGGCGACCAGATTATGGCGCTGCTCGCCGTAGGCATGAAGGAAGAAGGCCGCCTGCGTGATAGCACGCTCGTCGCCACGGTCATGTCTAACCTGGGCCTCAAGCTGGCCATGAAGGAACAGGGCATCACGATGATCGAGGCCAACGTGGGCGATCGCTACGTCCTCGAGGAACTCGGTAAGGGTGACTTCTCGCTCGGCGGCGAGCAGTCCGGCCACGTCGTGCTCCCGGCCAATGCCACCACCGGCGACGGCACGCTCACGGGTCTCAACATCATGGCCCGCATGGCGAAGACCGGCAAGTCCCTCGCGGAACTCGCTTCTGTCATGACTGTCCTGCCGCAGGTCCTCATCAACGTACCGGTCGCCGATAAGACGACCATCATGAGCAACTCTGAGGTCCAGTCCGCCATCGTCGAGGCCGAGTCTGAGCTCGACGGCACCGGCCGCGTCCTCTTGCGCCCTTCGGGCACCGAGGAGCTCTTCCGCGTCATGGTCGAGGCTGCCGATGCTGAGCAGGCCCGCAAGGTCGCCGGCCGTCTCGCCGCCGTCGTCGCCGCGGCTTAAGCCCCAGCTTTCCGATGCCGCCTCGCGTCCGCGCGAGGCGGACTTCGGCGTTTTCGGGTTATCGCGGCACGCGCATTCGGGTGCGTTGGAATGCTCTGTGCGGCGCTGACCATCAATCACGGCGGGCTGGGAACCTTTCGAGCGCTGTCACAGTCCAATAGGGGTGGATCAGAAAGACATACCGCTACCGCAGGAGGTTCCCAATGACTGATGTCTTCCTTGATGTGGGTGAGGACTCGCGCGCACTCCAGTCCGTGGCTGAGGGTGTTCGCGCAAGCCACACGCAGCACGCCGCGCTCACCCCACACTTTCCACCCCACGCGGCCGGCAAGGCCTTCGCCGGGCATGCCGCGCGCCTTCAGGCTGCCTTCATGACGGTGCACGAGCGCGGCGCCCTGCGTTTCGCTCACGCCGAGTCCGTCGCGCAGGCGGCCGTAGCCCAGTTCACCGCCGTCGGTGCGGCGGACGACGCTAACGCTGCGCAACTCCGTGGCGTGGGAGGAGCGTTATGAGCACTGCCGTCGCCTCGCGCCTGGGCGACTACGGACGCTCCATCGCCTTGTTCCAAGCCGCGACGGGCGGCGCCTACAGCGGCCCGTCCATGCCGTTGGGGCTGCTCCAGGAACTCGTGGGCTCTGCCGATGGCATTGATACCGGCGCGCTGGTCTCGTCAGTCGAGGCAGCCGTCGGCGTCCAACGCGCCGGCAAAGGCGGCAAGAGCGGTGCGGGCTCCTCGGGATCGTCTTCCGGCTCCGGCGCGTGGAGCTTGCTGCGTGACGTCATTCAAAAACTCGGCGTCGAACTCGCCGCGGGCTCCATCTTCGAATTCCTCGGCAACATCGAAGGCCTCGGCTCCGCTGACGCGCAACAGCGCGAGGAGCTCGTGGACCAGGCAGGGGAGTGTGCCTCCGCCATTGACGATGTCGTCCACGTGTCAGAAACCTCCATCGAGGAAATCCTCGGCGCCGCCATTCCTCTACTCGGCACGCTCACCTCGCTCGTCTCCAAGATTCATCCGCTGGCGCGCGCTCTCGTGCCCATCATCGCTTCCGCGGGCGATGAGATTATCGAGCACACCAACGGACTGATCGCGCAGACCTGTCGCGACCGCGATGACACCATCGAGCGCTGCTACGACGCCCTCGAACACTGCTGTGAACAGGCTTGCTCCACCGAGCTGCCCACCCGTGTTCCCGACGCGGCAACCTGTACTCCGCCGCCCGCATGCCCGACCCTCGCGCCCGTATCCGCGCCGCCGGCCTGCCCCACGCAGGATTCCATTTCCGGCACGGCTCCGGCTTCGGCACCCGCATCTGCGCCGGCTCCTGCGCCGCCCGCGCCGGTGACCCCGCCCTCTCCGGCAGCGCCGCCACCCGTCACCACACCCGCGAGCACCGCACCAGCATGCCCGCCGCCTGCGCCTTCCCAGCCTGCGCCTGCCGTTCCGACCCCGCCCTCTCCGGCAGCGCCGCCACCCGCGGAGTGTGCACCGCCTGCGCCGAATCAGCCACGTACGACGCCGAGCTCGACGCCGCCCACGCCACGTCCTGCCGTGGAACCCCAATGCACTCCGCCAGCGCCTCATGAGTGCGAGTGCCCAGAGCCTGCGGAGGCCCATGATGACTGCGTCGACCGCCCCGCAACGCCAAGGCCAGGAGAGACGAAGCCTCCTGCCGATTGTGACACGGTGCCGGCGCAGGAGCCCGTGGTTGTCGAAGAGTGCCTTAAGGACGAACCAGTCGCGCCCGAGCCTGCCGTCGAGTGCGAGGTCGAAACGCAAAGCGACTGCGAGGAGACCGGTGTCGACATCGGCGCCCTGTGCTCTGGATTCCTTGGTGGCTTCGGCGTAGGTGTGGCCATCATCGGAACTGGCTTGCTCATCGCCGCGGCCGTGGACTTTGTCTCTCACCTCGAATTGCCTGATCTCGCTCCGGAACCCGCACCCGAGCCGGCCCCTGAGCCCGCGCCGCAGCCTGAGCGCGCACCAGAGCCGCCCGCTCCTGCCTCAGTGAAGAAGGAGGACGGTGTTTATACGCCGCCGGCTGAGCTAGACGACGTGCAAGAGCCTGCACCGCCGCCCAAGAAGCTGGCGCATATGGCAGGCACTACCGGTGCTGCGCAGGCAGGGGTGCCGGTCGCAGACACGCCCGCCCCTGCGGCGCCCGCGCAGTCCGATGCTTCACCCGCAGCTCCGTCCTCCGCACCAGCGCCCGCTGCGCCGGTGCCTCCTCCTGGAGGTTCGTCCTCTCGTGCTCGAAAGGCAGGTCAGTGGTAATGACTACGAACTTTGATGAATTCGCACGCGCCTTCCGCGAGCGGACTGCTCGCCGGCTTTTGGAATTTGAAAAGACGCTGGCGAAGGCACAAGACGATATTGAGAAGGCCGTGCACGACGCCCGCGATGAAGTGCGCCAGCGCCCGCCCAGCCACGCGAACGGTCCTGTGGAAGCACCCGCGGAGACTCGGCATGCAGCCGGTGCACGTCCGTATGCGGCGCATCAGACCCGTGGCACTCAAGGTCGCGTGAAATCGGTGTTGCGCCGGCAGAGTGTTATGTCCGTAGAGATAAGTCGAACCCCGCGTCCCTCGCATCGTTGTGATGCCAGGAACGTGGGGTTCGGCGTTGTCGCGGAAGTGCCGCGAAGCACAAGGGCCTAGTGGTACTGATCGGCCTTCTCTGCGAGCTCCTCACCCAGCAGGGAGTGCACACCCTTGGCCGTAGCGTCTGCCTCGGCGAAGTCGGAGTACTTCTTCTCATTGCCCAGCGTGGCGAGGAGGAAGCCGACGAGCAGCGCGCGGGCGGTCTCACGCGGACCGGACTGGAAGATGCCGGTACCGAACGCCAGCTTTTGCATGGTGTTTTCTGCGAAGCCCGGTTGTGTGCCCTTGTCGAGCTCGCGGTAGACGGCCGTGCCGCCCCAGCTCTGTGCGAGCTTGGCCGGGTTGCCCGCGGAGAGGAAGTCATCCAACTTGGAGCCGATGACGAGTCCCGGTGCCTGCACCGAGCGGGCAGCGGTTGTCGCGGAAGGCGAGACCGTGGCGGGGTAGAGGGCGCCCACGGCACGCACCTTTTCGTTATTGGCTGCTGCGAGCACTGCGGCACCGCCGCCCATGCCGTGGCCCACCATGCCCAAGCGGCCCGGGGAGACGGTGATATTGCCCTGACCCAGCTTCACGCCCGCGGCAATCTGCAGTGCGGATTCCATGTCGGCGACGAGGCCGCGGACGTTGGGCACCAAGCCATTTTCGGTGTCCGGTGCAACGACCACAATGCCCCAACTGGCCAGGTGGCGCAGCGTGGAGTGGTAATGCTTGATATTCGTGCGCCAGTCGTGACCAAAGGCCACGGCAGGCAGTGCTTTCCCCTCAGCAGGGGTGTACACCTTGCCTTCAAGGCCGGCGTAGGAAAGATCGCCAGTAAGAACGCGGTACGGGCCACGCTTGGACAGGGTCGCTAGATGCTTCTTCAAATTCGCAGACACGCTACCCAGGATAGAGGAAGAAGTGTAGGCATTGGGCGCAAAGAGCGATAGAAGCGATTTTTGCATCGAGTCAGCACAAGGGCGGGCACGTAGAGGGGTGATTTTCGTTCCCCAAGTGCCTACTCCTCTATATAGGGGATTATCAGGTAACATCTGCAACTATGTGTGGAATTGTTGGATACGTCGGTCACTACTCTGATGACCGCGAATACTTTGCCCTTGACGTTATTCTCGAGGGATTGCGTCGACTCGAATACCGCGGCTATGACTCTGCTGGTATCGCAGTCTTCGCGGATGGAGAAATCGGGTGGCGCAAGAAGGCCGGTAAGGTCGCTGCTCTCGAGCAGGAGATCGCGGCACGCCCGCTCAAGGACTCCGTCTTGGGTATCGGCCACACCCGCTGGGCAACCCACGGTGGTCCAACGGATCTCAACGCGCACCCGCACGTTGTCGATGGCGGCAAGCTGGCCGTCGTCCACAACGGCATCATCGAGAACTTCGCCGAGCTCAAGTCCGAGCTCACGGCGAAGGGCCACAACTTCGTGTCGGAGACCGACACCGAGGTCGCTGCGACGCTGCTGGGAGACATCTTCCACAACGAGGCCAACGGTGACCTCACCCGCGCTATGCAGCTCACCGGCCAGCGCCTCGAGGGTGCGTTCACCCTCTTGGCCGTTCATACCGAGCAGGCAGACCGCATCGTCGCTGCCCGCCGCGACTCGCCGCTGGTTATCGGCCTGGGCGAGGGCGAGAACTTCCTGGGCTCGGACGTCTCTGGCTTCATCGACTACACCAAGTCCGCCGTCGAGATGGCCAACGACCAGGTCGTGACCATCACGGCCGACGAGGTCACCATCACCGACTACAACGGCAACCCGGCCGAGGGCAAGCCGTTCGAAATCAAGTGGGATGCCGCCGCTGCCAAGAAAGATGGCTTCAGCTCCTTCATGGAGAAGGAAATCCATGACCAGCCGGCCGCCGTGCGCGACACGCTTCTCGGCCGCTTTGACGAGCAGGGCAAGCTCACGCTCGACGAGGTGCACATCGACGAGTCGATCCTTAAGTCCATCGACAAGATCATCGTCATCGCCTGCGGTACCGCCGCCTACGCTGGCCACGTGGCCCGCTACGCCATCGAGCACTGGTGCCGTATTCCTACCGAGGTCGAGCTCGCTCACGAGTTCCGTTACCGCGACCCGATCGTCAACGAGAAGACCCTCGTTGTCGCGCTGTCCCAGTCGGGTGAGACCATGGATACCCTCATGGCCGTGCGCCACGCACGCCAGCAGGGTGCGAAGGTCATCGCCATCTGTAACACGCAGGGTTCCTCCATCCCGCGCGAGGCAGACGCTGCGCTCTACACCCACGCTGGCCCGGAGATTGCCGTTGCGTCCACGAAGGCGTTCCTGGCGCAGATCACCGCGACCTACCTGCTCGGCCTCTACCTGGCGCAGCTGCGCGGCAACATGTTCGCCGATGAGGTCCAGAACGTCATCTCTGAACTGCATGCCATGCCGGACAAGGTTCAGAAGGTCATCGACCAGGAAGACCAGGTCTACGCGCTGTCCAGGTCCATGTCGGATGCAGACTCCGTGCTCTTCCTTGGCCGCCACGTGGGCTTCCCGGTCGCGCTCGAGGGCGCGCTCAAGCTCAAGGAGATCGCGTACCTGCACGCTGAGGGCTTCGCCGCCGGCGAGCTCAAGCACGGCCCGATCGCTCTTATCGAGGAAGGCCAGCCGGTCTTCGTTATCGTGCCGTCCCCGCGCGGCCGCGACTCGCTGCACTCTAAGGTCGTCTCCAACATCCAGGAGATCCGTGCCCGCGGCGCGATTACCATCGTCATCGCCGAAGAGGGCGACGAGGCAGTGGAGGCCTACGCCAACCACATCATCCGCATCCCGGAGGCACCCACGCTCATGCAGCCGCTGCTCGCCACCGTGCCCCTGCAGATCTTCGCGTGCGGCGTCGCCACCGCGAAGGGCTACGACGTGGACCAGCCGCGTAACCTGGCCAAGTCCGTGACGGTCGAGTAATCGCGCACGAGCGCTCGCAACTCGTATGAGTCGCGTGGAAATTCACGATTTTCGCGCAACTCATACGAGTTTTGTGTTTTCGCGGTCCAGCAGTCCGTGCTCGCGGGTAACAGTGGCACAATAGACGCCATGTCACAGTCCACTGTTCAGCCCCCACTTCGCACCCGCGTCGACTTGGGCGCGATTGCGCACAACGTTTCCACCATCAAGGACATGGTGGGGCCGGACGTCAACCTCATGGCCGTCGTCAAGGCGGATGCCTACGGCCATGGCGCGTTGGAGGTTGCGCGCGCCGCCGAGCGCGCGGACGCCTTTGGCGTAGCGACGGTGGCGGAGGCGCTGGAGTTGCGCGAAGGGGGCATCGGCAAGCCCATTTGCGCGTGGATCTGGAATCCGGAGGACGATGTGTCCACCCCGTTGGCCGCGCGCGTTGACCTGGCTATTCCGAGCCTGCGGCACCTGGGGGTGCTCATCGAGGCGCAGGTGCCGGCACGCGTGTACCTCAAGATCGAGACGGGCTTGCACCGCGCGGGCCTGGATCCGGCTGAGTGGGAGGAGGCCTTCGCGCTCGCCCGCGACGCAGAGCACCTCGAGGTGCTCGGGCTCATGTCGCACCTGGCGTGCGCAGACGAGCCGGAGAATGACTACACAGATTTCCAGGCCGCGAATTTTGCCCGGGCCCTCGAGCAGGCGCGCGCGGCGGGCCTGGAGTGCCCCGTTAACCACCTGTGTAATACGCCGGGCACGTTCACGCGGCCTGACCTGCGCTACGAGCAGGTGCGCGTCGGCCTGGGCATCTACGGCTTGGAGCCCATCCCCGGCCAGGACCATGGCTTGATTCCCGCCATGATGTGGGCGGCGACCACGATGGCCGTCAAGCCCATCGCGGCGGGGGAGGGCACCTGCTACACCATGACGTGGCATGCGGAGCGCGATGGCTACCTCGCCAACGTGCCGGTGGGCTACGCAGACGGCCTGCCGCGCGCGTTCCAGGGCAAGCTCCAGGTGGGCATTGGCGGACACCTCTATCCGCAGGTGGGTCGCGTGTGCATGGACCAGATTGCCGTTGACCTCGGCGACAACCCGCACGGCGTGCGCCCCGGCGACGAGGCCATTATCTTCGGAGGGGGCGGCATGTCCGCCACGGAGCTTGCCGATGCCGCCGGCACCATCAACTACGAAGTCATTTGCCGCCCCACGGGGCGCACCGTCCGCCAGTACGTGGGAGGAACACATGCGTAGCAGTTTTCCGCAGGAGGGCCGCCGCCAGTTCGCGACGGCGGCTGACACCCAGGCCTTCGGCGAGGAGCTCGGAGCGGCATTGGAGGCGGGCGACCTAGTCATCCTCGACGGGCCGCTGGGCGCGGGGAAGACGACGCTGACACAAGGCATCGCGCGCGGCATGGGTGTCAAGGGGCGCGTGACGTCCCCGACCTTCGTCATCGCCCGCGAGCATCGGTCGCTGGGGGAGGGACCGGCGCTCGTCCACGTCGACGCGTACCGTCTCCTCGACGATTTCGGGGCGGGCTCCGGCGACCCGCTGGGAGACCTCGACGCGCTCGACCTGGACACGGAGCTTGAGGACGCTGTCGTCGTCGCAGAATGGGGTGGCGGATTGTTAGCCCAACTGTCAGACGCGTACCTCTTTGTGGGGCTGGATCGTGAACCTGAGAATCGGACAGAAACGGGCGCAGATACACGCGAAATCACGTGGCGCTGGGTAAACGCGGGAAATTAAGCTATCAAGTACAGGCGTCCTGTAGGCGACCTATATAAGTGATAAGTATCCCATAGTCCCAGGTTGACGCGGGATTATTGATTAAGTCAAACTGGGATGGTGTTAAATTTCCTCGCATCCAATCCGCTCTTCGCGCTGTTTCTCATCATGGCGGTCGGCCTGGTGATCGGAAAAGTAAAGGTATTCGGAATCTCCCTCGGCGCCGCAGCCGCCATGTTTGTTGCGTTGGGTTTGTCTACGGCAAACCCCGACATCCAGATTCCGGCCTTTGTCTACCAATTTGGTCTCGCCATCTTCGTCTACGCCATTGGTTTGGGATTCGGCCCGTCCTTCGTCCGCGACTTTAGGAAGCGCGGCTGGAAGCTGACGGTCTTTATGATCGGCATGCTCATCGCGCTCGTTGCCGTGGGCTACCTCCTCATCACTGTCTTCCACCTCAAGGTCCCCGTCGCCGTGGGTATGTTCGCCGGCTCCCTGTCGTCCACGCCTGGTATGGCTGCTGTTGTCGACATGCTCGGCAACTCCGAGCCCGTCGTCGGCTACTCGCTGGCGTACCCGGGCGCGGTCATCGGCGCGATCATCGTCGCTGCCGCGGGCGCCATTATCCTCAAGGTCGACCACGAAAAAGATGCGCGCGATGAGGGCATGGTTCCTTCGCCGCTCATCTGGAAGGCGGTTAAGCTCACGCGCGACTTCCCGGACACCGCGGGCCACATCGACCGCGTCACCGGACAGACGGTCGTCGCCACCCGTTTCATCCCAGACGCTGACCACCACCGTCTCGCCATCCCGGAAATGCCGCTCGAAAAGGGCGCGGTCTTTATGATCAACGGCACCGAAGAGGCCGTCAACGCCGCCATCGAGGTCCTGGGCGTGGAAGAAGACGTCGAGCTCACCGAGGACGCTGGCCTGCTCTACACCCGCGTCACGGTCTCCAACCCGGAGATTGCCGGTAAGCGTATTCGCGACATCAAGGCGCTGGACCATGGCTTCATCATCGCGCGCGTGCGCCAAGGCGATATCGACATCGTCCCGCACGCGGATACCGTCCTTAACTACTCGGACCGCGTCCGCGTCGTCACCGCTCCGGAGCGCCTTCCCGCCGTCAAGAGCTATCTCGGTAACTCCGAGTCCGCACTGGGCAACGCTGACCTGCTGTCCATGTCCATCGGCCTGACCCTCGGTATGCTGCTTGGCCTTATCCCGATTCCGATCCCCGGCGGTACGACGCTGCAGCTCGGCTTCGGTGGCGGCCCCATCGTCATGGGTCTCTTCCTCGGTTACTTGAACCGCACCGGTTCCATCAACTGGCAGATGCCGTTCCACACGCGCCAGGCCCTGTCGACCCTCGGCCTCACCTTGTTCCTCGCGGGCGTCGGTACCTCCGCAGGCGCCTCCTTCCGCGCGGCGCTGACGGACCCGGCATCGCTCAAGGTCATGGGCGTCGGCCTCATCATCACCCTCATCTCTGCCATCGGCATTGGGCTTATCGGCATGCTCGTCTTCCGCCTCAAGTGGGACGAGGCCATGGGTTGTGCTGCCGGCATGACCACCAACCCCGCGGTGTTCAGTTACCTGCAGGGCCAGACGAAGACGGACCTCGCCAACCGCGGCTGGGCCACGGTCTATCCCACGACGATTATCGGCAAGATTATCGCCTCGCAGGTGCTCCTCGTCCTTCTCATGTAAAACCAATCGCTTATGACCCCGTCGCGTCCCCGTTACGCGGCGGGGTTTCGACATGCTTGTGGCCTGGCGAGTACCATTTAGGGAAGTTTGCACCCCCATGTACTCGCATTTATTAAGGAGCGCACCCCTTTATGAATAAGGTCGGCCAAGCCATTACCACCCTTGTCATTGGTCTTTTCGCCATCGCCCTCGTGGGCATGATTGCGATGAGCGCCACGCGCCCGGCCCAGCCGGTCGACCGTACCTTCGCCGAGGCCGTCGAGACCATCGACGACGCGAACCTCAATGCCACTGCGCTCGCCGTCGCCGACGTGTATGGCGAACAGTGGGTCCAGTTCCTCAACCTGTGCCCGGGCACCACCCCGGACGATATCCGCAACGGTCTTCAGGTCAACCCGGAGGACCTCGGCATTACCGAGACCGTCCCGGCAGGCACCAACTACATCGTGGCGATGAACACGGACCAGCAGTTCTACGCGGAGAAGATCTCCATGGACAAGGTCGACATCTGCACCACCGTGGGCCAGCTGCCCATGTCCAACGCCGCGTCCATGATTCCGCTCGCCAAGACGCCTGAGGGCCAGTGGGTGTTCGCGGGCTAATGCGCGTTCTCGCTCTCGACACTGCCACGACCGATCTGGTCACCGGCCTCGTCGATCCTTCTGATCCCGCCGCCCCCCGCGAGCGGATCGTCACCGACACCCGCGCGCATAATGAGCAGCTCGTGCCCACCGTCGAGGCCTTGCTTGCCGATGCCTCCTTGACCTACGCCGACCTCGACGCCCTCGCCGTCGGCTGTGGTCCCGGCCCCTTTACCGGTCTGCGCGTGGGCATGGCGACCGCCCAGGCCTTTGGCCAGGCCCTCGGCATTCCTGTGGTGGGCGTGTGCTCCCACGACGCCATCGCGCACCAGCTCGCCGCCCTCGGCGAGTCCGGCACGTGGCTCATCGCCACTGATGCCCGCCGCAAGGAGGTCTATTGGGCGACCTATGAGCTCGCGGGGGACGGAGTCCACCGCCTCACCGAGCCCTCCGTCTCCAAACCGGAAGCGCTCGCTGAGGAGCTCGGCGACATCACCGTCGACCACATCGTGATCCCCGAGGCCATCGCCCCGCGCTTGCCCGAGGCGCTCGCCGCGCTCCCGCGCGAATGGGACACCCCGCGCCCCGCAGGGCTCGTCGCCGCCGCAGCTGCCGATGCCGCCTCCCGCGGCCAGTCGCTCACCACACCCGCCGCCGACGTCCCGCCGCTCGTGCCGCTCTACCTGCGCCGCCCCGACGCCGTGCCGCCGAAGCCCAAGCCGCGCTCGGCAGCCCTCCCGCCGCTGCCGCAGGATTCTTCTGAGGCGAAGTAGATGTTCCTGCGCGAACTCACCGACGCTGACGCCCCGCGCTGTGCCGAGCTCGAAGTCCAGCTCTTTCCGGGGGAGACCCCGTGGAGCACCGAGGTCTTCCTCGCCGACTTCGCTCAGCCGCACACGTTTTACTTCGGCGTCCAAGACGGCGAGCCCGACGGGGACGGCGTGCTTCTCGGCTACGCCGGGCTCGCCATGATGGGACCCGTCGCCACCCCGGAATTCGAAATACTGACCATCGGCACCGCGCCCGAGGCCCAGCGCCGCGGCGTCGGCCGGCTCATGATGGAAAATATCTGCCACATCGCGGACCTCAAGGACGCGCCTGTATTCCTCGAAGTCCGCGTGGGCAATGACCCCGCCATTCGTATGTACGAGGCCTTCGGCTTCGAGCTGATGGGTCTGCGCCGCAATTACTACCAGCCGTCCGGCGCCGACGCCCACACCATGAAGCGCGCAGCGTGCGCCGCTGGTGCGTCGCACGATAACACTGAAAAGGAATAAACATGTTGGTCCTGGGAATTGAATCCTCCTGCGACGAGACCGGCGTAGGCATCGTCGAGCTCGACGGCGACGGGTACATGGATATCCGCGCCGACCAGGTCGCCTCGTCCATGCAGCAGCACGCCCGCTTCGGCGGCGTCGTGCCCGAGATCGCCTCGCGTGCGCACCTCGAGGCCATGCCGCAGGTCATGCGTGCCGCGCTCGACGAGGCCGGTATCGACAAGCCCGACGCCGTCGCCGCGACCGTGGGACCGGGACTGGCTGGCGCGTTGTTGGTGGGGGCATCGGCAGCCAAGGCGTACGCCGCAGCCTGGGGCGTGCCCTTCTACGGCGTCAACCACCTCGGCGGTCATGTTGCCGTCGCTAACCTCCAGGGGCAGAAGCTGCCGCACTCCATCGCGCTGCTCGTCTCCGGCGGCCACACGCAGATTCTCGAGGTCGACGCCGTGGGAAAGCCCATGCGCGAGCTCGGCACGACCCTCGATGACGCCGCCGGCGAGGCCTACGACAAGGTCTCGCGCCTGCTCGGCCTGGGCTACCCGGGCGGCCCGGTCATCGACAAGCTAGCGGCCCAAGGCGAAGCGAATATCAACTTCCCGCGCGGTCTTTCCCGTGCCGAGGACCTGCGCGGTGAACACCGATACGACTTCTCGTTCTCCGGCCTGAAGACCTCCGTCGCCCGCTACGTGGAGAAGGCCGAGCGCGAGGGCCGCGTCGTCTCCGTCGAGGACATATGCGCGTCCTTCCAGGAGGCCGTCGCGGACGTACTCACGCACAAAGCGATGCTCGCCCTTGAAGACACCGGCGCGAAGGTCATGCTGCTCGGTGGCGGCGTCGCGGCGAACTCTCGCCTGCGTTCGCTCGCGGCGCAACGCTGCGCGGCCGCCGGCGTCGAGCTGCGCGTCCCGCCGTTCCGCCTGTGCACGGACAATGGCGTGATGATCGCCGCCGTCGCCGCCCAGCTCATCCACGAGGGTGCGCAGCCTTCGGGTCTGGCCTGCGGTACGGACACGGCGCTCGAGGTCGAAACGCCGCTCGTCCTGCCGGTGGGGTAGCGGCCGACGCTGTGTTCCTTACACAGCGTTTGTACTCGATAGTGTCGACGTAACACTTCGAGGCCAGTCGTAGTAAACGACATCCGTGACTGCCACTTTCGCGCGCCTCGTTGAGGGTTTTCTTTCTTCCACAAGTCTGAGGACGTGTCCGTGACCACCCCGGTGGAAGGATAAAGCTCGGCCATGGGCGGCTCTTCGTTTTCGGGGAACGGCGGAGCGCGGCGTTGTACATGTATGTGAGAATGAATGTTCTCGGCGCGCGAAATTGCTCTCTGGGCGGTACGGTTTACATGATCCCGCCCCTTTCGCAAGGAGACATACTATGACCACCGGCTACCTCGTTAACCCGGACCTCACCCGCCGCCAGATCGACTTCGAGCTTGAGCACGCCCAGCAGTTCCTGGGCGGTGCTACGGAAGACCGCGTGGCCGTGGCTTTCCAGGATGACGGCTCGACGTACGCGGCACTGTTCAACCCGAATGCAAAGGCGGAGGGCGCCGAGCCGAACCCGGTGGCCTCGCTCGCGCGCAACGCCGCGGCGACGGGCAACTCGGCCTTCCTCCAGGATCCCATCCGTGCCATCTGCGGCCCGGTGATCTTCGTCGACGCCGAGGGGCAGGACGAGCCTATCGATGTCGTCATTGCCGCCGTGGAAAACGGCGTGCGCGCGGTGAAGAACTACCGCGAAGACCAGCCGGAGGAATACCAGCTGTGGCGCGCTGCGGTCATGAACTCCGACAAGCAGCTCTAACTCGTCCGGCAAGAATGCTCGCCCCCACAATCGGCCCGTCGCCCGCGTGATAAGCGCAGGTGGCGGGCCGTTCGCGCAGGGCGAACTTCCTGGCACTCGTTTGTGTTGAGAGCTAGCAGTCACGGGGGTAGAGTGCTAGGAAGGTTGTTTGACTCACAGTTGTTCACCCGCGACGACGGCTGTGCTGGCAGAAAAGAATGCAACCGGCACATACAACTACACTGATTCATTTCGAAAGGATCATCATGGCAAACATCAAGCCGCTGGAAGACAAGGTCCTCGTCCAGATCGTCGAAGCTGAGACCACTACCGCCTCTGGCCTGGTTATCCCGGACTCCGCCAAGGAGAAGCCGCAGGAGGCTACCGTCGTGGCCGTCGGCCCGGGCCGCACCAACGACAAGGGCGAGGTCATCCCGGTCGGCGTCAAGGAGGGCGACGTGGTCGTGTTCTCCAAGTACGGCGGAACCGAGCTGAAGTACGACGGCCAGGAGTACCTGCTGCTGTCGGCTCGCGACCTGCTCGCCGTCGTCGAAAAGTAGGCCCGTATGCCCAAACTTATTGCATTCGATCAGGAGGCTCGCGCGGGCATTCAGCGCGGCGTGGACACGCTTGCCGATGCCGTCAAGGTCACCCTCGGCCCCCGCGGCCGCAACGTTGTCTTGTCGAAGGCTTTTGGCGGCCCGACCGTCACCAATGACGGTGTGACCATCGCCCGCGACATCGATCTGGACGATCCGTTTGAGAATCTCGGTGCCCAGCTCGTGAAGTCCGTGGCTGTGAAGACCAACGACATCGCCGGTGACGGCACCACGACGGCGACGCTGCTCGCCCAGGCGCTCGTCTACGAGGGCCTGCGCAACGTGGCCGCCGGCGCCAACCCGGTCGAGCTCAACCGCGGTATTCAGGCCGCGGCGGAGAAGGCCGTGGAAGAGCTGAAGAAGCGCGCCACGCCGGTCGCGTCCTCGCGCGATATCGCGCAGGTCGCCACCGTCTCCTCCCGCGACCCGGAGGTCGGCGAGATGGTCGCCGGCGCCATGGATAAGGTGGGCAAGGACGGCGTCGTTACCGTCGAGGAGTCCCAGTCCATGGAGTCCACGGTCGACGTGACCGAGGGTATTTCTTTCGACAAGGGCTACCTCTCCCCGTACTTCGCGACGGAAGAGGAGACCTACAACGCGGTCCTCGACAACGCCGCAATCCTGCTGGTGCGCAACAAGATCTCCTCGCTGCCGGACTTCCTGCCGCTGCTCGAGAAGATCGCTGAGTCCTCCCGCCCGACGCTCATCATTGCCGAGGATATCGAGGGCGAGCCGCTTCAGGCACTCGTCGTCAACTCCATCCGCAAGACCCTTAAGGTCGCCGCCGTCAAGGCGCCGTACTTCGGCGAGCGCCGCAAGGGCTTCATGGATGACCTGGCTGTCGTCACCGGCGCCACCGTCGTCGACCCGGAGGTGGGCATCAACCTCAACGAGGTCGGTCTCGAGGTGCTGGGTTCTGCACGCCGCGTCACCGTCTCCAAGGAAGACACCGTCATCGTCGACGGTGCTGGCACCAAGGAGGCCGTCGAGGAGCGCCGCGAGCAGCTGCGCCGCGAGATTGAGCGCACGGACTCCACGTGGGACCGTGAGAAGCTCGAGGAGCGCTTGGCCAAGCTGTCCGGCGGTGTCGCGGTCATCCGCGTCGGCGCTGCAACCGAGACCGAGGTCAACGAGCGCAAGCTCCGCGTCGAGGACGCCATCAACGCGGCCCGCGCAGCTGTCGAGGAAGGCGTCATCGCTGGCGGCGGCTCCGCACTCGTCCAGATTTCCGCTGAGCTCGACAAATTCGCCGAGGACTTCGAGGGCGAGGCCAAGATCGGCGTGCTCTCCGTGGCCCGCGCGCTCACGCGCCCGGCCTACTGGATTGCCCAGAACGCCGGCCTGGACGGCTCCGTCGCCGTCGCGCACGTCGCTGACCTTGCCAACGGCGAGGGCCTCAACGCCGCGACGCTCGAGTACGGCAACCTCATCGAGCAGGGCATCATCGACCCGGTGAAGGTGACGCACTCCGCCGTCGTCAACGCGACGTCCGTCGCACGCATGATTCTCACGACCGAAGCCTCGGTCGTGGAGAAGCCTGCCGAGGAGACCCCGGCCCCCGCCGCCGGTCACCACCACTAATTAATCGGCTCGCCGCCAGCCCCGTCCACCCGTGGACGGGGTTGCACGCGTTTTATGATGATGCACGTGCATGATTTCATCCGTGTGACCGGCGCGCGCGATAACAACCTGCGCGGCGTCTCCGTCGACATCCCCAAGCGCCAGCTCACCGTCTTCACCGGCGTGTCGGGCTCCGGCAAGTCCTCTCTCGTTTTCGACACCATCGCCGCGGAGTCGCAGCGCCTGGTCAACGAGACCTACCCCGGCTTCGTCCAGGGCTTCATGCAATCCCTGCCGCGCCCGGATGTCGACCGCCTGGAGGGGCTCACCGCCGCCGTCATCGTGGGGCAGGAGCCCATGGCCGCCAACGCGCGCTCGACGTTTGGTACCGCCACGGACATCACGCCGGCGCTGCGCGTGCTCTTCTCCCGCGCCGCCGAGCCCCGCGCGGGCGGCCCCGGCGCCTACTCTTTCAACGTGCCCTCCGTCTCTGCCCAAGGCGGCATGTCCGTCAACGGAAAGAAGAAGGAGCTCACGCGATTCGAGAGGACCGGCGGCATGTGCCCCACGTGCGAGGGCCGCGGCACCGTCTCCGACATCGATCTTTCCGCCGTCGTGGACGAATCGCTCTCCCTTGACGACGGCGCCATCCTCCTACCCGGCCTCAAGGTCGGCTCGTGGACGTGGAAGGCCTACGCCCAGTCCGGCCTCTAACCCACGGACGTCCCCGTCCGCGAGTTCACCGAGGAACAGCGGCACGCGCTGCTTGAACTCGACGGCATCAAGACGAAGCTCAACGGCATCAACGTGAGCTACCAGGGCCTGCTGCCTCGCATGCGCGGCTCGATGCTCGCCAAGGACCCGGCGAGTCTCCAGAAGCACGTCCGAGAGTTCGTCGAGCGCGCCGTCCAGTTCGTGACCTGCCCCGCCTGCGAGGGCACGCGCCTGGCTCAGCACGCCCGCCACTCACAGCTCGCAGGTAAGTCCATCGCAGACGTCTGCGCGCTCGAGCTTTCCGATGCCCTCGCCTGGCTCGACGCCCTCAGTCTGCCGCAGGTCGCCCCGCTCGTCGACTCCATCGCGCAGTCCCTGCGCAACGCCATCGAGCTGGGGCTAGGTTATCTCACGCTCGACCGCCCAGCGGGCACGCTGTCTGGTGGCGAGGCGCAGCGCACCCGCATGGTGCGACACCTCTCATCGGCGCTCACGGATGCCATCTACGTCTTCGACGAGCCGACCGCCGGCCTTCACCCGCACGACATCGCGCGGCTCGGCCGCCTGCTGCTCGTGCTGCGCGACAAGGGCAACACCGTCCTCGTCGTCGAGCACAAGCCGGAAATTATCGAGCTCGCCGATTACGTCGTGGATCTCGGACCCGGCGCCGGCAGTGAGGGCGGCGAAATCATGTTCGCCGGCACCGTCGCCGAGTTGCGCGCAGTCGCCGCCGCTGGCGCGTCGGCGGAGTCTGCAACGAGCCGTCACCTCGCCGACCGCGCCCACTTTAAAGACACCGTGCGCGAGCCCACCGGCGCCATCGAGGTCCGCGGCGCGTCGAAGAATAATCTGCGCGACGTCGACGTCGACATCCCGCGCGGCGTCTTCACGTGCATCACAGGCATCGCGGGCTCCGGCAAGTCCTCACTCATGGACTGCCTGCCGGGTTCGTTCCTGCTCGTGGACCAGAAACCCATCAAGGGCTCGCGCCGCTCCAATCCCGCGACGTACACCGGCGCGCTCGATTCCATCCGCAGCGCCTTTGCCAAGGCCAATGGCGTCAAACCCGCGCTCTTCTCCGCGAACTCTGAGGGCGCGTGCCCGAACTGCAACGGCGCCGGCACGGTCTTCGTCGAACTCGGCTTCATGTCCGGCGTCGACGTGCCCTGCGAAGTCTGCGAAGGCCGACGCTTCGCCGACGCCGTCCTCGACTTCCGGCTCACCGCCGGCGAGGAGTCACTCACTATCGCAGACGTCCTCGAGCTGCCCGCCGCCCGCGCCGCCGAGTTCCTCCGCGCCGCGAAGGTCACCGCCGCCGCGCGCATCTGCGACGACCTCGTCGCCGTGGGGCTTAGCTACCTCACGCTCGGACAGTCGCTCACCACGCTCTCGGGCGGCGAGCGTCAGCGCCTCAAGCTCGCGGTCCACCTCGGCGAACTCGCCACAGCGCGCCGCGCGAAGAAGGCGCCCGCCGATCCCGTCGACGTCATCGTCCTCGACGAGCCGACTACCGGCCTCCATCTCGCGGACATCGACACGCTCGTGCGGCTCATCGACCGCTTCGTCGATGAGGGCATGACCGTCATCGCGGTCGAACACCACCTCGCCGTCGTCGCGCGCGCCGACCACGTCATCGATCTCGGGACCAGCGCCGGCAGCGCCGGCGGCCGCGTTATCGCGCAGGCAAGCCCCCGCGCACTCGCCGCCGACCCCGGCGACAGTCTCACCGGAAAGTATCTGGCGACGTATGTCGAGGGGGCATCGGCAAGCTAGACGGTGACCTTGGCGCGGTTGCGGCGGGAACGCAGCGCAATGGTGCGCTCGGTCTCGCTCATGCCGCCCCACACGCCGTAAGGCTCAGCCGAGGCGAGCGCATGCTCGCGGCACAGCTCAATGACGGGGCAGCCGCTGCAAATCGCCTTGGCACGGTTCTCGCGCTGGGCACGCGCGCGGCCGCGCTCGCCGTCCGGATGGTAGAAAACGTCCGAGTTCTCGCCACGGCACGCGCCGTGCAATTGCCACTCCCACAGCTCGGAAGTAGGTCCCGGCAGGAATTGAGGCTGAGCCACGTTCCTTCTGTCTCCTTGTGTTAGACCTTCACGCATCGCGGCGTGTCGTACGAGATAGGAAGTGTCTACCCGCGACATGAACGGTTGTTGAACCGTGGGTTGCCTTCGCATGGCGTGCGGTGTGCGGCGCCGCGCCGGAGGGGGTCTACCTGCGAAGATAAGAAAGGTTAAAGATTGGTGAATTTTCCTCCTTCTTTAAAACCCACGCGGCTGTTTGTGTTTCTTTCACGAGATTGTGCCAATATGTTAAAAGCTGGGAACGACTTTCGCGTGAGGGATGGTGACAAGTGAGCGACACCGACTCTGAGCTCGACGGCCTGGTGCCGTTGGCCGTTGACGGTAATAAACGTGCGCTGCAGAAGCTTCTCGCGATTATTTATCCGCAGGTGCTGCGCTATTGCCGTGCGCGCATTGGCGGCGGGCGTCAGCCCACGGCCGAAGACGTGACGCAGGAAATCTGCCTCGCCGTCTCCACCGCCATTTCTGGCTACGAAGACAAAGGACGCCCGTTTATGGCGTTCGTCTACGGCATCGCGTTTAACAAGGTGACAGATGCGCACCGAGCGATGGGTCGTGACCATTCCCTGCCCACCGAGGACGTCCCGGATTCCACTGCGACGGAGAACACTCCCGAGGAAGCGGCTTTAGAAGCCGACGGAAGTAACAAGGTGCGCGCGTTGCTCGATACATTAAGCGACAAGGCCCGCGACATCGTTATTCTCCGCGTCTTCGTCGGTCTCTCCGCAGAAGAGACGGCGGAGATCGTCGGTTCAACTCCAGGCGCGGTCCGTGTTGCGCAGCATCGTGCGCTATCCCAACTGCGTAAAGCCGTTTCCTCTCAGCAGGCTGAGCGCGCGTGATTTCATTAATATTTTATAGCCAGGAAAGGAGTGAGCTGAATGGCTAAGCACAATGATGCGGAGACCCAAGACATCGCCGCACAGCTCCAGCCGCTCGTCGATGACGACGCATTCCTCACCGAACTTTCCTTGGGCAACGATCCCTCAGCGGGCGACGACCCGCTGGCAGCGCTGTTCCTCGAACTGCGTGACGAAGTCGAGGCTCCCATGCCGCCAGCACCCGTTGTTGAGGGCGCGGACCAAGAGCCCGAAGTAATCTCTCTTGCTGCCGCGCGGCGTCGCCGTCGCGTCAGCCCCTGGGCCTCCGGTCTCATCGGGGCTGCCGCTGCGACCGTGCTTCTCGCGGGGTCTGGCGCTGTGATCTATAACGCCGGTCCCGGCTCGCCGCTTCATGGTCTCAACGAGTCCGTCTTTGGCAAGTCGCAGGACGCTGCAGAGGTGGAGCTCGCCTCCTCGCTCGAGGAGATGCAGGACAAGGTTGCCCAAGGCGATATCGAGGGCGCGCGTGCCGTACTGTCCGATACGCGCAAGAAGCTCAAGGATCCGTCTCCTGAGGTCGTGGCCAAGCTGGAGGCCGCTGAAAAGCGTCTCGAGCAGCAGCGCAGCCAGAAAATCACGGTGACGGTTACCGTGACGCCCCCGGCTTCCGATGCCCCCTCGTCCACCGCCGAGCCCGGCACCGTCACGCAGACCCTCGTCCAGACGGAAACCGTCCAGGCTCCGAGCCAAGGCGAGGAAGGCATCGGTTCGACTGAGCCGTCCGCGGACGGAGGTACGTCGGCGACGCAGGCCCCGGAACCGCTGCAGACGGAGACCGCCGTGGCCGATGATCCGAACATGGGCGTCTCCAACGGCGGTAACTCCGGTAACGCGGGCAATTCTGCTGCCGATGCCGTCCGTGACGCCAACGGCGACCGCGTCGGCGCCGCAGACGACATCTAGGCCGACGAAACCGACAGCGAAGAACCCGGCGACCACATGGTCGCCGGGTTTGTCGTGTTGCACGCTGCGTGTGGCGCGTGCGTTGCGGCGGGGCTAGCGGCCCTCGAGTCCGTCGAGGTAGCCCAGCGCGTAGTCCCACGGGACGTAGCGCGACGGGTCGGGCTGGGCGCCGGGCTCATGGACGGGCGCGAGCTCGTTGCCCAGCGTCGAGCGCATGTTGGCGGCCATGATGTCCCACTCGTAGAAGTGGTCTTCGCCGCAGTCTTCGCAGAAGAAGAACACGCCGTCGACGCCGCGGGGGCCGAGGACGCGGGCGAATTCCTGGACGAGCTTTAGGTCGTGTTCGACCGCGGCGCGTTCCTCAGGGCTCAACGGCTCGACGGTGTCCTCTTCTTCCAAGAAGGACGCGGGGTCGTTGGGATCATCCGCGAAGGGATCGCGGGGCATATTCGCGAAAAAGTTCACCCGATCGAGCCTAGGGGGCCGTGCGCTATTGCGCAATTCCCCCTTGAGAGTCGAAAAGACTACAGTAAAAGGCACTATCAGCCTTGTTTGATGCCGCATATGTTAGGAGACTGCTTCGCATGACCGATTCTCGTATTCACACCGGTGGGGACGACCCGAATAAGGTTGCTCTCTACGGCTTGACCTTTGACGATGTCCTTCTGCTTCCGGCCGAATCCAACATCGTTCCTTCCGAGGTAGAGACGTCGGCTCAATTCACGCGCAATATTCGCCTGGGCGTCCCACTGGTATCGGCCGCGATGGACACCGTTACCGAGGCGCGGATGGCTATTGCGATGGCCCGCCAGGGCGGCATCGGCGTGCTCCACCGCAACCTGTCCACGGAGGATCAAGCACAGCAGGTAGAGATTGTGAAGCGCTCCGAATCGGGCATGGTCACGGATCCGGTCACCGCGACGCCGGATATGACCATCCAGGAAGTCGACGACCTCTGCGCCCGCTTCCGCATCTCCGGCCTGCCGGTAGTCGACGCGGATGGCATCCTGTTGGGTATCTGCACCAACCGCGACATGCGCTTCGAGCCGGACTACTCGCGCAAGGTCTCTGAGATTATGACGCCCATGCCGCTCGTCGTCGCCAAGGAAGGTGTGACGAAGGACGAGGCGCTGGCGTTGCTTTCCACCAATAAGGTTGAAAAACTGCCCATCGTCGACGCGAACAACAAGCTCGTCGGCCTTATCACCGTCAAGGACTTCGTCAAGACCGAGCAGTTCCCCAACGCTTCGAAGGACGACTCCGGCCGCCTGCTCGTTGCCGCGGGCATCGGCACCGGCGAGGACGCGTACAACCGCGCCGGCGCACTCGTCGACGCGGGCGTCGACGTCCTCGTCGTCGACTCCGCCCACGCGCACAACAACCGCGTGCTCGAGATGGTCTCCCGCGTGCAGAAGGACTTCGGTGCGAAGATCGACGTCGTGGGCGGCAACCTCGCCACCCGCGAGGCGGCGCGCGACATGATCGCCGCTGGCGCGGACGCCATCAAGGTCGGCATCGGCCCGGGCTCCATCTGCACCACCCGCGTGGTCGCTGGCGTCGGCGCGCCGCAGATTACCGCCATCATGGAAGCCGCCGCGGTCGCGGGCCCGGCGGGCATCCCGATCATCGGCGACGGCGGCATGCAGTACTCTGGCGACATCGCCAAGGCACTCGCGGCCGGTGCTGACACCGTCATGCTCGGCTCCATGTTCGCTGGCACCACCGAGGCCCCCGGCGACATCGTCGTCGTGAACGGCAAGCAGTACAAGCGCTACCGCGGCATGGGCTCCATGGGCGCCATGCAGGGCCGCGGCCTGTCCGGCGAGAAGCGTTCCTTCTCCAAGGACCGCTACTTCCAGGCAGACGTCAAGAGCGAGGACAAGCTCGTGCCGGAAGGCGTGGAGGGACGCGTGCCGTTCCGCGGCGACATGGATGCCATCGTTCACCAGGTCATCGGCGGCCTGCGTGCCTCGATGGGCTACACCGGTTCCGCGAACCTCGAGGAGCTCAAGACCAAGCGCTTCGTGCAGATTACCGCCGCGGGTCTCAAGGAATCCCACCCGCACCACCTGCAGCAGATCATCGAAGCCCCGAACTACCGCTAAGGATTATCCATGCGCGACTACGTTGAAATTGGCATCGGCCGCGAGGCTCGCCGCACCTACGACCTAGCGCAGGTCTCGCTCGTCCCGACCCGCCGCACTCGTTCCTCGAAAGACGTCGACACCACCTGGCACATCGACGCCTACACCTTCGACACCCCGCTCGTCTCGCACCCCACGGATGCGCTGGCGACGCCGGAGTTCATCATCGAGATGGGCAAGCAAGGCGGCCTAGGCGTCATCAACGCCGAGGGCCTGTGGGGACGCCACGAGGACCTCGAGGGTGCGCTGGCCCGCGTCGCCGAGAACTCCACCGACCTGTCGGTACTCCAAGAGCTCCACGCGGCTCCGCTTAACGAGGAGCTGCTCGCCGAGCGCATCGCGCAGGTTCGTGATGCCGGTGTGACCGTGGCCGTGCGCGTCTCGCCGCAGCGTGCCCGTGAGCTCGCTCCCGTCGTCATCAAGGCGGGCGCGGAGATCCTGTTTATCCAGGGCACGCTCATTTCCGCTGAGCACGTCCAGCAGGGCGGGGAGCCGCTCAACCTCAAGGAGTTCATCGGCTCCATCGATACCCCGGTTATCGCGGGCGGCGTGGCGGATTACACCACCGCCCTGCACCTCATGCGCGCGGGCGCGGCGGGCATCATCGTCGGCTCCGGCGTGAACACCAACGCGGAGACCGTGGGTATCGACGTGCCCATGGCCACCACCATCGCAGACGTTGCTGCCGCGCGCCGCGACTATCTTGACGAGACCGGTGGCCGCTACGTCCACATCCTCGCTGATGGAGACATCTTCACCTCCGCGGACATCGCCAAGGCCATTGCTTGCGGTGCCGATGCCGTCGTGCTCGGCCCCGTCCTCGCCCGCGCGGCCGAGGCTGGCGGCCAGGGCTTCTACTGGCCGTCGACGGCGGGCCACCCGCGCTTCCCGCGCGGCGTCATCGAGTCCTCGGATCTCTACTCGCTCGAGGTGCTTCCCGATGCCTCCGTGGCGGCCGATCGCCCCAGCCTCGAGGTCGTCCTTCACGGCCCGTCCAACGAGCCGCATGGCTTGCTCAACCTGGTCGGCGGCTTGAAGCGCGCCATGGCCAAGTGCGGGTACACCGATCTGAAGGCTTTCCAGAAGGTCGGTCTCGCCGTCCGTTAACGCGGCGTCTTTCCCGCGTGCGCATCTCACTATGGATCAAGCAGTATTAGATTTCGTTTACAACCATCGCATCGAGTGGCTTAACGATCCCACCGTCATCTTCAGCCACCTGTTGACACCGCGTTGGCTCTTCCTCGCGGTGTTGGCGTGGGGGCTGTATTCGCGACGCTGGAGTCCGGCCTTCGCAGTGGGACTGGGCGAGGTCACCGCGTTGGTTCTCAAATGGATCATCGACCGGCCGCGTCCGCCGGAGTTCTACCAGCTGACCCAGGTCGTGGATTCCGGCATGCCCTCGGCGCACACGGTCGCCATCTTTGCGCTGGCGATGGTCATTCGCAAGCCGTGGGCGTGGGCATTCGCCGTAGCTAGCGCGCTGGCTCGTATGTATGTGGGCGTGCACTGGCTCACCGATATTTTGGTCGGCGTGGTCATCGGCGTGGCGGTGGGGGCGTTTGTCTCCTGGGGCTCGCGTCCACGCAGCGGCGTCAAAGTCGCCGACCTCTAACAGCTAACAGGCTCCAGGGACGCGGGTTTCTTCGGTCGCCGGCGGCTCGTCGTCAGGGTCTGGAGAATTGACGCGGCAACGACCAGGCACACCGCTGCTCCCTTGAGCACCGTGACCGGCTGGGCGAGTAACAGCCACCCGAAGAACGCGGCGAAGACGGGCTCGAGCGCGATAAGCACGGAGAAGGCATTAGGCGTCAAGCCGCGCAAGGCCGCGAGCTCGAGCGAGTAGGGGATGAGCGAGGCAAGCAGCCCCGTGCCCGCTGCGAGCAGCAACAGCGACGGGTCGGTGGTAATGGTCGCGGCTCCCGGTGCCCCCAGGGGCACCAGCACCACCCCACCCAGAAGCAGCGCTACGGCGAGTCCGCCTTGGCCTGGAACGAGCCTGCCCGCGCGTTGGGAAGCGAGGATGTAACAGACCCAAAACCCTCCAGCGATGAGCGCAAAGACGGCGCCTACCGGATCGAGCGCGGACCCCGTGAGCGAGTCCAACCCGAGCAAAGCTATGCCGCAGAGAGCGAGGAGGACGCAGAGGGCATCGGCAAGCGAACGCGAGAGCACCGCGGCAAGCAGGAGAGGGCCGAGGAACTCGATGGTTATGGCTGTGCCCAGCGGGATGCGGCCGATGGCCGCGTAGAAGAAGCCATTCATGAGTCCGAGCGACGCGCCAAACAGCACGACAGCGCCCCATTGCGTGCGTGTCCAGCGGCTAACGCGCGGGCGCACCAGCGCGCATAGCAGCATCCCAGCGGTGACGAGGCGCACGATAGCGGTTCCCCACGTGCTGGCAACAGGAAACAGCTGGACGGCGAGGGCGGCGCCGAGCTGGAGCGAGATACACGAGCCGATGATGCACAGGATTTCCTTCATGCGTCTAGTGTGACGGATAGCAAACCGTCGGACTAGCTAAACTTTACGCAGATTAACTGTTAGAGATGCTAACCTTTTGGGCATGTTGGATCTCCGTCGCCTGCGTATCCTCGCCGAGCTGCGACGGCTTGGGACCGTCACCGCTGTGGCGGACTCGCTGCACTACACGCATTCGGCGGTCTCGCAGCAGCTCGCGGCGTGCGAACGCGACGCGGGAGCGCGGCTGACGGAGCGCGTGGGCCGGCGCCTGCGGCTCACGGAGCAGGGCGAGGTGCTCGCAGACTACGCCGAACGCATGCTCGCGCTGGCCGATGAGGCCGCGTCCGCCGTCGCCGCGTCGACGTCACAGGTGCACGGGACGATCCGGGTGACGAGTTTTCAAACGGTTCTCTCCTCCCTCTTGCCCGCGGCCCTGACCCAGCTGGCCGTCGAGTTCCCTGAACTAACAGTCGAGGTCATCCAACACGATATGTACACCGCCGCGGAGCTGCTCGTGCGCCGTGAGGTCGACCTCATTCTCGGCGAGGATTATCCGGGCGACGTCCCGCCGACGGACGGAAACATGCACCGCGAGACGCTCACGCGCGACCCGATGTACCTCATCACGCCGGAGACCGGCCCTTGGTCGGGCTTGGAGCTGCCGGAGCTGGAGGGCGTGCCCTTTGCCATCGACCCTCCGGATCAGGCCGTCGGGCATTTTGCTCGAGCGCTGTGCCGCCGGCATGGGTTCGAGCCGAATTTCGCCTTTCAGACGCCAGATCCGTTTCTGCACGCCCATCTCGTGCGGGGCGGCCACGCGGTATCGATCGTGCCGGAGTTGCTGCTGCCCAACATCTTTGGCGTCCGCGTCGTTGAGCTTCCCGGGCGACCCGCGCGCACGCTGTACACCGCAGTTTCTGTCGGCCGCGAGCATCACCCCGCGCTGGTGGCGTTCCGCGCGGCGCTCGCGGCGGCCGCGCGTTAGTCGTCGAGGAAAATCCAGCGGCCCTCGTTATCGAAAGTGAGCTTCGTCGACATGGGGGAGCGCGCGATGTCGCGGTCACCGAACGTCACCATGCCGTCGTTCATTGGGACGTGTTCCGCGATTCCGTCGCGCCACAGCGTCACCTCGTCGTCGCGGACCGCGAACGCGTCCCACTCGTGGCCAAAGAGCTCTTCCGCCGTGACCGTGACGGGCGGGATGCCCGCCTCGTCGAGCACGCCCGTGAGCCCGGCGGTCGTCGGCGCAGCGTGGCATCCGGCGAGCGCGCACACCAACGCGACGGCTGGGGGAAGAAGACAGGGGCGCATGCGTTAGACTGTAGCGCGTGACTACTACTCATCCACGCCCCGTCCTCGTCGTGGACTTTGGCGCCCAGTACGCGCAGCTTATTGCTCGCCGCGTGCGCGAGGCCAACATCTACTCCGAGGTCGTCCCGAATTCCGCATCTGTAGAAGAAATCAAGGCCAAGAACCCGGCCGCGCTCGTCCTCTCCGGCGGTCCTTCGTCGGTCTACGAGGATGGCGCCCCGGTGCTCAAGCCGGAGCTGCTCGAGCTGGGCATCCCGGTCTTTGGCATCTGCTATGGCTTCCAGGCCATGACGCAGGCACTCGGCGGCACCGTCGCTGCGACCGGCGCCCGCGAGTACGGCCGCACCGAGATCACCGTCTCCGGCGGCGTCCTGCACGAGGGTCTCGAAGAAAAGCACAACGCTTGGATGTCCCACGGTGACTCCGTGACGAAGGCCCCGGAGGGCTTCGAGGTCACTGCGACCTCTGCCGGTGCCCCAGTCGCCGCGTTCGAGTGCCTGACCAAGCACATGGCCGGCGTCCAGTACCACCCGGAGGTCATGCACTCCGACCATGGTCAGAAGGTGCTTACCCGCTTCCTCACCGAGGTCGCTGGCCTCGAACAGAACTGGACCGCGGACAACATCGCTGATCAGCTCATCGAGCAGGTCCGCGAGCAGGTCGGCCCGGACGGCCGCGCGATTTGCGGCTTGTCGGGCGGCGTGGATTCCGCCGTGGCTGCTGCCCTCGTGCAGCGCGCCATCGGCGACCGCCTCACCTGCGTTTTCGTCGACCACGGCCTGCTGCGTGCGGGCGAGCGCGAGCAGGTCGAGCACGACTTCGTCGAGTCGACGGGCGCGAAGCTCGTCACTGTCGACGAGCGCGGGGCTTTCCTCAACAAGCTCGCCGGCGTCACGGAGCCGGAGGCCAAGCGCAAGGCCATCGGCGCGGAGTTCATCCGCTCCTTCGAGCGCGCCGTCGCAGGCGTGCTTGCCGATGCCCCCGCTAACTCCACCGTCGATTTCCTCGTCCAGGGCACCTTGTACCCGGACGTCGTGGAGTCCGGCGGCGGCGACGGCACCGCGAATATCAAGAGCCACCACAACGTGGGCGGTCTGCCGGACGACGTCGAGTTCACCCTTGTCGAGCCGCTGCGCCTGCTGTTCAAAGACGAGGTCCGCGCCGTGGGCCGCGAGCTCGGACTGCCGGACGAGATCGTCGGCCGCCAGCCGTTCCCGGGCCCGGGCCTGGGCATCCGCATTATCGGCGAGGTCACCGCAGACCGTTTGGAGACGCTGCGCCAGGCCGACCTTATTGCGCGCACGGAGCTTACCGCTGCTGGCCTCGATAACGAGATCTGGCAGTGCCCGGTCGTGCTGCTCGCCGACGTCCGCTCCGTGGGCGTCCAGGGCGACGGCCGCACCTACGGCCACCCGATCGTCCTGCGTCCGGTGTCTTCTGAGGACGCCATGACCGCGGACTGGACCCGCCTGCCGTACGACGTGCTGGAGAAGATCTCCACGCGCATCACGAACGAAGTGAAAGACGTCAACCGCGTCGTGCTGGACTGCACGTCCAAGCCGCCGGGAACCATCGAGTGGGAATAATCCCGCCTGCCACGCAGCGCCTCGCCGAACTTCGGCGGGGCGCTGCGCGCGTTTAGACTGTTGCCATGACCGAATTCAACGGCTTCACCCTGGGCGAGTACGGCCTGCCCGGCCCGCTGCGCGACGAGCTCGTCGCTGCCATCCTTGCTGGCGCAAAGACCGCAACGTCCTCTCTCCACGCCGCGTACGGCGACGAGCCTCTGCCACGCGTGGGCGAGGGCGAGATCCTCCTCGACTCCGCGGGTGCGCCCGTCGCGGTCCTGCGCACCACCGACGTCGAGCTGCGCGCATTTGGCGACATCGACGCTGACTTCGCCCGCGCCGAGGGCGAGGGCTTTACCGATGTCGCCGCCTGGCGCGCCGCCCACGCGGACTTCTGGCGCGAGCACCCGCTTTCCGATGCCTCCCTCGTCGTCACCCAGCGCATCGCCCTCGTCGCGGTCCTCGGCCAGCCCATCACACGCGCTCATCCCGCGGATGCCGCGGCGCTCGCCCGGCTCGAGGCCGCGCCACCCGCCCAGGTCGCCGCGCGCGTGGCCGCATTCCCGGAATGCCACTGGGTCCTGCGCGACGACGCGGGAATCGTTGCCGCCGTGAGCGGCTTCGCGACGAATCGCCGCGACCTTACCGACGACATGTACGCCGACGCCGCCGCGCACGAGCCCGACGGCGCGTGGCAGATGATCTTCTCTGTCATCACGGACCCCGCCCGCCGCGGCAAGGGCTTAGCCACGCGCGTGCTCGAACGCGCCATCGCGGACTCCCGCGCACGCGGCCGCGCGGGGCTCGTGCTCACGTGCAAGGACGAGCTCGTCGGGTTCTACGCGCGGCTCGGCTTCGTCGACGAGGGCACGAGTGCCTCGACCCACGGCGGCGTGGCGTGGCATCAGATGCGACTTAGCTTCTAGCGATTGCCTCGTAGAGCTTGCGCGCGGGCGCCGCGGCGTGCGGGCCGGGGGAGAGGAAGAACGTGGCGTGGGCGGGGGCATCGGCAAGCGGGATGGACGTGCGGCCGGGGCGGGGCCGGGTGGCCTGGGTGCTAAACGCCAGCAGGGGCGAGTGCGTGAGGAGCTGCTCGAAGACGGTCGCGTCGCGCTGGACGAGCAGCTCGCTGTCCGGCAGGTGCTCGCGCACGACGTCCATCCAAAAACCGATGTCCGCGAGCACGAGGAAGGGCTCGCCGTTGAGGTCCGCGAACCGCACGTGGCGCCGGCCCGCCAGCCGATGCGCCGCGGGCACGTTGGCGTAGAGGTCCTCCGTCATGAGCTGGTGGCCGGGCGGGCGCAGCGTGATGCGCAGGTCTGCGTCGACGCGCTCTGGATTCGCCGCGAGCTCCGGGTCGAGGATGAGCCCCGGCATGAGCTGCGTGGCAAGCTCCGCGAGCCGCCAGCTCGGCGCCGGTGCTGCCGATGCCACCGTCACCGTCCGCTGCTTCCTACTCAGCGCTGTCAGGTCTCGGCGCAGCGTCTCCGCGCGCGCCGTGAGTTCCGTGGCTGCGGCCAGCGCGAGCTCGCCAGCTTCGTTGAATTCGACGTGGTTCTTCGTCCGGCGGAACAGTTCGGTTCCGAGTTCGCGTTCGAGCCGTTGGATGGACCGGGAGAGTGCGGGCTGGGTGAGGTGGAGGGCATCGGCAGCCGCGGAAATCGTGCCTTCCTCCGCGACAGCCTGAAGCTGGCGTAGCTGTTCAAGCTCCATGTATGCCTCCAGTGCATGGTGGTCTGTTGAAAAAGCATTGTACGCATGCGCAGCCGGCATGTCTTAGTGGGTTCATGGAATTCACAACACTTGCAAACGGACTGCAGATGCCGAAGCTGGGCTACGGCGTCTTCCAGATTGACGACGACACCACAGAGCGCACCGTGGCCCAGGCGCTCGACACGGGCTACCGCATGATTGACACGGCGCAGGCGTATTTCAACGAGCGCGGCGTCGGTGCGGGCATCAAGGACTCCGGCGTGGCGCGTGAGGATATCTTCCTCGTGACGAAGGTGTGGGTCACCAACTACGGCCGCGCCTACGATTCGCTGCAGGAATCGCTCGAACGCCTGGGCACCGACCACGTGGACCTCGTGCTGCTACACCAGGCCTACAACGACTACTACGGCGCGTGGCGTGACCTCGAGCGTGCGTACTCCGACGGCCTCGCCTCCGCCATCGGCGTGTCCAACTTCAACCCCAACCGCATGCTCGACATCGCGGCGTTCTCCGATGTCACGCCGATGGTCAACCAGATTGAGAGCCACGTCTTCCGTCCCGCGCGTGAGGACCATGCCGTGATGGACGACCTCGGCGTGGCGCACATGTCCTGGGGCCCGTTCGCCGAGGGCATGAACAACATTTTCGCAAACCCCGTCCTGAACGAAATCGCCTCCGCTCACGGCGTAACCGCCGGCCAGGTCGCGCTGCGCTACTTGCTCGACCTCGACGTCATTGTCATTCCGAAGACCGTGCGCCCGGAGCGCATGGCGGAGAACCTCGACGTCTTCGACTTCTCGCTTACCGAGTCCGACCACGCCGCGCTCGCTTCACTCGAGGAGCCTGGTTTTAGCTGCTTCGATCACACCAACGTGGAAACGGTCCGCGGGCTGTTGGGTTACATCAAGGAGAATATGTAAATGCTGCCCCGCATTGGCTACGGCGCGATGGGCTTGTCCCACGCGTACTGAGCCCCGCTTGCCGATGCCCCTCCAGCCTCACCGCCGCCTTCGACGCCGGCTATCGCTTCTTCGACACGGCGGAGATCTACGGGCCCTTCGAGGACCCGCACCTCAACGAACGCGTCGTCGGCGAGGCGCTCGCGGGCGTGCGCGACGAGGTGCAGATCCTCACTAAGTTCGGCATCCGCTTCGCGCCCTCAGACGGTACGGGCACGCACCCTATCGTGCCAGACGCCCGGCCTGCGGGAATCCGCGCCTCCGTGGAAGGCTCTCTGCGGCGGCTGCGTACGGACCACATCGACGTTTACCTGCAGCACCGTCAAGATCCGGCGGTGCCCGTAGAAGAGGTCGCAGGCGTCATGGGCGAGCTCATCGCAAAGGGCAAAATCCTTGGGTGGGGCCTGTCCGAGGTTGACGAGTCCACGCTGCGCCGCGCGCAGACGGTGACCCCAGTGGCCGCCATCGAGAACCGCCTGTCCATGATGGCGCGGTGGCACGAGCCGTTGCTGCCCGTCGTCGAGGAGCTCGGCGCGCAGTTCATCGCGTTTAGTCCGCTGGCCAATGGCCTGCTCACCGATACCGTGGGTGCCAACGCCTCCTTCGGCGACGGCGACTACCGCGCCGTGATGCCGCAGTTCCGCGACTACGGCGCGAACGCGGAGCTGCTCGCGCTCGTCCGCCGGCTGGCTGCGGTGCATGACGCGACGCCTGCGCAGCTCTCGCTGGCCTGGGTCATGGCCAAGGGCGCGGTGCCTATCCCCGGCAGCCGCAAGCCTGAGCGTCTGCGTGAGAATCTCGCCGCGACCGACATTGTTCTCACAGCTGACGAGGTCGCCGACATCGACGCAGCCCTCGACGTCACCGCCGTGTCCGAGGTCTTCGGTGGCACCAAGAGCTAAAACGGCACGCCGAATCGCCCGCCCCTCGGGGGCGGGTTTGCGTTTGTGGGGGTTAGTCCACCGTGCAGAGTAGGCGCTTGCCGTACGGGGTGACGTACCAGTAATTACCCTCGGCATCGCGGGTATACGAATCACCGTCGCCCTTGCGTCCGTTATGGAACCGGCACAGCGGCACAAGGTTCGCGACATTCGTGTCGCCGC